>CAZOTX010000066.1:0-1759 GCA_964582835.1 uncultured Pseudomonadota bacterium
TTCTGCAAAGAGCTTTTTTTCTCCACCAAGTATGCTCTTTGAACAATTGGGTTGGAGATATTTTGGAACCGTTGATGGTCATAATCTTTCAGAATTGCTGGATTTAATAAATCATGTTAAGAATTTGGACGGTCCCATTGTCATTCACGCAATTACTCAAAAAGGGAAAGGCTATGCATTTGCAGAAGAAGATTCTTTTAAATATCATGGTGTTACACCATTCGAACCAGAGGATGGTAAATTTGTAAAGAAAAATTTGTCTGGGTCTACAATTAGTTTCTCTCAGGTTTTTGGAAATAAACTTGGAGAATTAATGGAACAAGATGAAAAAGTCGTGGTTTTAACTGCGGCTATGCTGAGTGGGACAGGCATCATAAAACTCCAGCCTAAATTTCCTGAGCGTGTGCTTGATGTTGGTATAGCTGAAGGTCATGCTGTGACGTGCTCTGCAGGACTTGCAACGATCGGCAATAAACCGTTTGTTGCAATTTATTCTACATTTTTGCAGCGTGCACTTGATCAAATTATACATGACGTAGCAATTCAAAAATTACCAGTGCGATTCATGCTTGACAGAGCAGGATTTGTTGGAGCAGATGGGCCTACCCATCATGGATTGTTTGACTTAACTTATCTGCGTATGATTCCGAACATGACAATAATGGTACCCCGTAACGGTGAGGAATTGCGAGGCATGATTGAAATTGCATATAATAACGAAAGTGGTCCTTCGGCAATCCGTTACCCT
This sequence comes from uncultured Pseudomonadota bacterium, assembly GCA_964582835.1. Classification (GTDB taxonomy): domain Bacteria; phylum SAR324; class SAR324; order SAR324; family NAC60-12; genus Arctic96AD-7. The sequence goes on from CAZOTX010000066.1 coordinate 749, forward strand.
AGAGGTAATACGGATAATCCAAAAGAAGATGATTTTTCTAAAATCGAATTTGGGAAAGCACAAATTTTGCGCAATGGGAAAGATATTGCCCTTTTTGCAATAGGTTTGATGGTCAATATAGCAGAACAAACAGCCAATCTACTTGAAAAAAAAGGTTACTCAGTTGCTCTTGTAAATGCGAGGTTTGTGAAACCATTGGATGAGGAAGTAATTGTTCGGTTTGGTAAAGAAGTCCAATTACTAGTAAGCCTCGAAGAAAACACCATTCACGGAGGTTTCGGCAGTGGTGTTCTTGAGACTCTGAGTGTAAATGGTATTTGTGTACACACTCTTCAGCTTGGCGCCCCTGACCGATTCATAGCACAAGGGAATCCGGATGAGCAATTCAAATTAGCTGAATTAAATTCGGAAAAGATTTTTTCTCGTATTCTTGAAAGTATACCGTTTACTGTTCAAAAGGGAAAAAGAAAGAAAAGAATAGTCTCGCCAAAGGAACTTGCCTCATGAAAATTAAAATTGATTGGACAATTCAATTCAAATCCATTTTTGACAAGATTTTAGCTGGTTTTTTGCGTAATTTTTAATTCTCACATTTAATCTATCATCAATTAGTATAAATGTAGGGCTAAATCAGACGCCTGAGTGTAGTAGAATTGTTTTGTAAAATCTTTTTTTTGATTTTAAAAGCAATCAATGTTTATTAATGTTGATCACCTTTTTCATTTTTTAATTTAAAAAAATGTACAAGTCTTGCATTCGAATTCTGCTGAAAGATTCGCCGGGGATCCGGTTAACGAATTCCGTGAGGAAATTGCGACAACCATTTTTTAAAGGAAATTAATCATGTCAAACGATTTATTAAAAAAGCTTGAAGAAAAGATAAATGAAGCAATTGAAACTATTGAAATTTCGCGTATGGAAATGACAGATTTAAAACAAAAAAATGATGAATTAGAAAATCGGTACGTAGATTGGGAGCAAAGGCTCTCAACTTTAATTGAAAAATTTGAG
>CAZOTX010000066.1:1859-6880 GCA_964582835.1 uncultured Pseudomonadota bacterium
GATGAAATAGAAGAATCTACTTTTGGTTCTAGCGCAAATTCATACACTGAAGCTCCAGGATCCTCTCAACACTACGCATGACGCGGAAAACGTGTTTCATCTCCACCAGAATTTCCTGCACAGCTTTTTCATCTCCTTTTTTAATTGGGAAGGGAATGAATATAAAGTTTCTTCGCAAAATTTCCCCCTTGCTGTTTACAGGCGTGCTTTTTGGAAACCTGATGTTTCCTCATCTTCTCCAGGCACGTCAATCAGTCGGATTCCTTTCAGTTGATGTAAAATACCCTTCAAAGGGATTTAATTGGTTGGGGCTGTTTGTTCAGGAAGAACTTTCCAAGCAACTGCAACTTGATGATCGATTTTATATAATAACTCCCGATATCATGCGTCGCTGGAATCTCCACCTTCGTGATACTGGACAACTTACATCCAAAAGCAAATCATTACAAAACTCGGAAATTTCTCAATTAAATCCGAGCAAATTAATTCAAATATCTCTACAGAAAGTCCTTAACCAAATTTCTGTAACATTGAGCATCCATAGTTTCGGAAAAAGTAAATCGAATCTACAAATTCAAAATACACACTCCTGGCAATCTCCTGATCAACTTATAGCTTCTCTCTTGCAAAACCTTGGTGAGTACAACAAAGTTTTCGAAAAACTTATTCATTTTCCTCAATCCTATAGTTGGGATGGTATAAAGAATTTTTATCAGTGGAGGCTTAAAAAATTACCATTCCCCAATACTCCCGATTGGAATGCACATAAAGATGAGTTGGAGACATTTTTAACTAATTATCCTTCTCTGGCATCATCGATTCATTTTTACAAGGCTGTCTTATTTATTATCGAAAGCCGAGTTTTAGATACTGCTTTTGTACCTGCTCTAAATTCAGCAGAATCAGAAATTTTGGATGCCATGATGCATCACCCTGACAATAGCGAGCATCACACTTTACTTTCACTCATTCACTACCTTCGCAGAGAACCATTGTTCGCTAAACAACAGGCGAATATTGCTAACCACTTAAATCCCAGTGATGGTATGTCTTTGATCCTTTATGGACTTACTATCGGAAAAAACCCTCAGGCAGGTGATGTTCACATCAAGCGTGGGCTCAAACTTTACCCTTTTGTTGCAGACCCAAGTCCCGATGGCTGGCAACCATACCAGATGATCATCAAGGACTTAGAACCATGGCTGATTTCTGTACTTCCTGAAAAAGAAAATAGTTACGAAGAACTGATGGATATTGGTCAGCATGATTACAACGCTCAACGCTGGGAAAAAGCACTTCAGGCTTTTGAAGATGCGGCTGCATTGCAACCATCACTTCCAGAACCACAACTGTTTCTTGCAAAATTAAGTCTCGCTAAACAGGATCCTGAAAGTGCTCTTTCACTGCTGACTAAACTTCTAAAGAGATTCCCAAAACATGCTGAAATCAAACTTTACTTGGGTTATACACACGAAAAACTAAAACACCTGGAAAAAGCGGAAAATTTTTACAGACAAGCACTTCACCATAAACCTGAACATCATAAAGCACTTTTAAGACTTGGAGCTGTTTTGATCAAAATTGGGAAACGTCGTGAAGCTCGCAGTTTTCTGGAAAGCCTCACTAATAAATATCCATTTTATTCAGTGGCATGGTGGAACCTAGGAATAGTATATTATCAACTTGGCGAAATGCAGTTAGCAGAAACTGCATGGGAGGAAGCCTTAAGAATTGAACCAGATAATAACCAGGTCCGATTATACCTTGAACGACTGCGTGAAGAGTCTCCTTATAAACAAGTCTCACTGTAGAATAATTAATCAAATAATAATTTAGGCTTCACACTTGCAATTATAGATTTATACAGTATTATTGCACTAAACATTAGGTATTTGTAATTGAAACAAAAAAAAATTGTAGAAAATTACTGTTTTATACTGTATTTTATACTTAAAAAAGAGCATCAAACGGTTTTTTTGGAATAAAAAGCTTGCAATACTGTAAAAATAACAATAGACTTTCACGCTAAGCCGAAAAAAGTTTTACAACTTAAATAAGTGCAGAAGAAGGAATTGAAAATGAAAAACCTTATAATACTAATCATATCTATCTTTTTTTCTGTCCAGGTTTTAGCTCAAAGTGATAGTCAAGAGGTCGCACCGACAGATGAAACTTCAAAGACAAATTTATCAGGTGAGTACATTTACGCCAGTTCATACTTTAAGAAATCCAAAACAGGAATAGTTTTGAAGTATGCCCCAACGTTACCAACAGTTTTTTATGGGTGGCGCTTTGTTGTCTATAACACAGAGAAGTTTTTTATTGGTGGTACTGGTTTCACAGGACAGTTGGGTGGACCTTTAGAAAGTGGAACTTTGTCTACTGCTGCTTTGGTAGCCGGTTATGATTTTATCATTTTCGACGATATATATGTTGACTGGGGTATCGCAGCTGGTGGAGCGGGAGGAAGAAAGACTAATGAATCAACAAATGTAAGTATAAATGAAGGTGGTGTAATCGTAGAACCATGGTTCGGTTTTAACCACAAAATTGGTGAAAAAACTGATTTTAATTATTCCTTCTCCCTGTTTATGATGCCAAATAGTACAACTTTTAATAACAGCCCTTCTTTCAATCTTCGAGTAGATTTTATCATAGATTAATTCCACTTATAACAATGCTGTCCGAGGCTTTGTTTCAATAATAAATCCGGTATTCCCTGAATATAAAATCATTAAGTTGGCAGTGCCTCTTATAGGGCGCAAAAATTCCTTTGTATTTTCGAGTCAAAGTTAGACGTTTGATAAACTTTAATTGAAAATATTTAAATTTTTAAAAGGTACAACATACAGTATTTATAATCTACGTGCGACACATTCTGTTACCATGAATTCTATTCAATCGGGTCTGTTAATTTTGGGAGTTACCTTAAAAATTTGGAAATCTCTAGGAATATCGAAAAAATCACTGTAAGCTTAAAAGAGGCCTTGAAAAGGCAACTAGCATTTCATTCTAGTTGGATAGTTGATACGATTTAGCGTACCTTTTAGATTGATTTTGATAATTTCGCCACACTGAAAAGATCCCAAAAATAGTTTCGCACTACCCAAACCTTTTTTAAAAGCAGGAGAAAGTTTAACTTGGATATTCAAATCAATGAGTGACATTTTAGGGTGCTTCTCATTTAGTTTAATATTACCATCAATAATTCCTTCTAAAGATCCTTGGAATTTAATTTTCTTAATTTGAATTCTTTGTCCTAGTTGTACGTCAAACATAACTTCTGATAAATTGAATTCTGGCAATTTCAGAGGCATAAATGCTGTACCTTCAGAAAATCGAATATAAGTGTTTATAAGTTTTCCCTTAATATTTCCTTCGGGAAACTTTGCTTTTTTTTGTTGCAGTGCAAAAAAATTTTCGATATGAGTTGATAGTGAAAGTAAACCAGAAACAGAAGTATATGGAATTAAGGAAAATAAAGGAGTTCGTTCGATATTGAGTCTAATAATGGAGAGATTTAGCGCTTTCTGCCTCACTAACTCGGTAGAAATATGCAGGGCCCCATCATGAATCTGTCCACTTAAATTTGCATTCCCAGATGTTATGATGGTGGAAAATGGGACCTCTAGTTTTTCAAGTATTAACATTCGAATGTCTGGAATGCCGGGCATCCATTTTGGTGTCCTTAAGACAATCCCTGGGGTACTGATTTTGCTCCAACCCATCTCAATTTTTTGGATTTCAAATGGAATTCCAGTTCGCGTAGTTAAAATAACTTGAAGCGTATTTGCGATTGATTCCCCAGGGAAATTCTGTTTAAAACCCCAAAAAGCAAGAACAAAAATCAATACAAATCCTGCTAACAAAAACGAAAGCTGTTTTATGATTCGCATTGACAATCATTCTCCCAGTTGTTTGTGTACATGAAAGGATGCACGAATTTGACGATTACCGGGACTAATACTAATACTTAGATGAGAAGTCCTTAATACAGGACGGTGATTTTCCAGTTGATAAAGCATTTGCATAAGATCGTCCAGTTTTAGTCTGTCCAAACCTACTTTGACACCCTCAGTTCCATTTTTAAGATTTGTTAGTTCATTGAGTTGTAAATTGTCCTGAATCTCAAGGGAACGAGCAATCTTTTCTACAAAAGAGCTGAGAGCCTGCAACATCACAGAAGCTGTGGCTGAGCGCTTTATATCCTTCAATTCCTTTGATTGGAAACTCACCTTTTTTATTTTGTTTTCCAGCTTAGCTAGTTGCTGAAGCAATATTTTTTCTTGACGGTCAAACTTCTGCATCCCCCATATTCCTGCAATTATAAAAATTATCAAGAGGATGGAAGTTATCAGAAGTTGTTCCCGCATTGACAAATTAGACATGGGAAACTTCAATTATGGTAGGTATAAATCAGTTTCTTTGATTGAGAGACACATAATTCCGTTCAGTTTGGCCTGTATATATTTGACGTGGACGTCCAATTTTTGATACCCCATTCCTCATCTCTAGCCAATGTGCTATCCACCCAGGCAGTCGACCCAATGAAAATAGTACTGTAAACATGTCTGTTGGAAAGCCAAGGGCTTTGTAGATAATTCCACTGTAAAAATCAACATTTGGGTAAAGATTCCGCTCAATAAAATATTCATCAGTTAATGCTGCCTCTTCAAGTTGCTTGGCAATATCCAACAAAGGGTCCGGAGCACCAATCAAATCTAAAATCTTGTCACAGTAACCTTTCAGAATTGTGGCTCTTGGATCAAAATTTTTATACACCCGATGCCCAAATCCCATCAAACGAAAACCTGAATCTTTATCTTTGGCCAGTTTTACAAACTTTTGTACATCCCCACCGTCATTATGAATTTGTTGCAACATTTCCAAAACTGCCTGATTTGCACCCCCATGCAAAGGCCCCCAAAGTGCAGCAATTCCAGTGGAAATTGACGCAAACAAATTCGCTTCACTACTGCCAACCAATCTAACTGTAGAGGTTGAACAATTCTGTTCATGAT
>CAZOTX010000067.1:0-6850 GCA_964582835.1 uncultured Pseudomonadota bacterium
GACAAGAATGGGTATTGATGGATTCATCCGATAAAGTCACTCTGGAAATCCCACTCGACAAAACTATGAAAATCTTCGCCTTTCTGTTCGAAACTGAATACAGTTTGGATAATTTAAAATTGGGAACCCAGACTGTTGGATACTATGGAGAGTCACAATCTTTTTCAATCGATCAACATACAAATAATTACCCCGTAAGAATCACTTTGAAAGCTGCTAACAGCAACGGAGATGGAGATGAGCAAGAAGGAACTGCTATGGATTCATCACTTGAAGCGTATTATTCGTTCAATGGGAATGCTAACGATTCAACTAGTAACGGAAGAAATTTGTCAATTTTTGGGAATCCAACCTTAATTGCAGGAAGAGATAATACCAGCAATAGTGCCTATAATTTTAATGGTGATGGAGATTATCTTGAATATGAGGCAAATATACCAAGTTTTGACAACTACACTATTTCACTTTGGGCCATGCCCTTCAGTAGTGGCACTTATGAAGCTATGTTTTCAAGCGACAATAACTCTGGTGAGGGCTTTCAAATTGACCTTAATTCAAGTAATAATTTTAATATCAGAAAGACAAACGCAGACGGAGGAAACATCGTTTTGAGTGAAGCAGACTTAGGGGTTTGGACATTCATCGCCTTCACTTATGATGGTAATACTTCCATAGGTTATATTGATAATGAAAGTCCTAAAAGTGCTACAGGAGGTACGACTAAATTCAGCCGTTTCAGAATAGGAAGAAATAGACAAGGTGGCACTTTTTTCAGGGGAGCAATAGATGAATTAAGAATCTACAACAGAGCATTAACGGCCTCTGAAATATCGAGTCTCTTTGCGAATTAAATCTTACTGAATCCTTATTAGTTTTTTAAGTCATTTGTATGCATCATTTTGGTTGGGAATTAGGTCTTGAATACAGACCTGATTGAAATTCAGTAGCTGTTGGACTGTGTGGAAACTCTCTAGACACGCCCTTCAAAATATAAAATAACTAGTCGCTTTCTACCTGAAAATCCTTTCAGGAGTCAACACTTTACAAACAGGCATGTTGGTGGTATAAATAACAAAAATAATGCAAAAAGGAATTCCAACTTCGCCCACTATATAATTTTAGACCCAAGGAAAAATCATGATTCAGAACGACCGCTCAATCACTTTTGACAGAGTGGTGCAACTTGCTCTGTTTACTGGGCTAGCCTGGTGCCTAGTACTCCTTTTAGGATACCTCTCTGACGTTCTCCTACCGTTCGTTACCGGACTGATGGTAGCCTACTTCCTAGACCCAGTTACGAATCGAGTTCAGCATGTCGTCAAGCAACGTGCTTTAGCCGCGCTCTTTACGCTGGTCTCCATTACAATGGTTGTCTTTCTCATTGCCTGGTTCATGGTCCCAATGGTTGGAAATGAACTGGCCGACATGGGCCGTACTGTATCCAAAATGGCAGCTGATTCCGAGCTGGCAAAAGCTGCCAAGGAGCGTCTGCCAGAAAATGTATGGGAAGAAGTGAATGAAATCCTCAAACGTGATGATATCAAAAGATACCTGACCAGTGACGGAGCAGTGCAGATGGCCAAGGACACGACCAAAAAACTCTTGCCAGGGGTCTGGGGTGTTCTTTCGGGAGCAGCCAATGTGCTCACGTTTTTCACCGGCCTTCTGGTCATCATGCTCTATGTGGTCTTCCTGCTTATCGATTACGATAACATGGCAGCACGTTGGCGTGACTACCTTCCGCCTGGCATGCGAGATGAGGTTTCCGAATTCGTGGACGAATTCATTCAGGCTACCAACCGTTATTTCCGTTCACAGGCACTGGTGGCTTGTTGTGTAGCTGTGCTTTTCGCGATAGGCTTTTCCATAATAGGTCTGCCGCTTGCCATTCTCATGGGTATATTTATAAGCCTGCTGAGTATGGTTCCTTATCTTCAGGCCGTGGGCATCATTCCCTGCATTTTTCTAGCTGGGCTAAAAGCACTGGAGCAGGGAGACAGCTTTCTCGGGGCACTGGGTCTTGTCCTGCTCGTTTTCAGCGTGGTACAAATCATTCAGGAAACCTTGCTAGTGCCGCGTTTCCAGGGCGAAGCCATGGGGCTTTCCCCGGCCATCATTTTGTTGTCCCTTTCGGTTTGGGGCAAACTCCTTGGCTTTCTTGGTCTCATTATGGCCCTACCACTCACCTGCCTTGGACTGACCTACTATCGCCGCTATCTCCGGAAATTCAGACCGGCAAGTGCCCCTTCGGAGATCAAGAAATAGAAAAAGCTGTGGTTCAAATAAACAGGTCAGTATAATCAGCTATTATCCCCATTAATATAGGAAGTGGTCTAAACGTGGTGAATCTAACATAAAATGATCTCTTCTGCAATTTGTTAAATTTCTACTTCAGTAGAAAATGGAATTTTGACATGAAACATAGCATAATTTGTTCTTATTTTATAAAATTCCCTGTCATTATAAACTCGCGTAGGAATGTATAACGCTCCTTTCGTTCCTACCTCAAGTTTAAAAAATCGTAAGAAATTAGAGTTTAATGAAACCGTACCCTCAACTCCTGGACGAATGAATGCAATATTTTGATCAAATACATAGTCACGATAATGCAATAGGGTTGCTATAAATCCCCCATGAAAATTGATGTTTAAAAAAGATGGACCGAAACCTAATCCTATTCCAAGCACTGGCCATGTCGCTCCATATGCTTCCTTTTTTCCTTCATCATTATGAATAAAAATGGTTTTAGGAATGTAGGGAACTCGTACAGATATCTCACCATCGAGAAGCCATTCGTATCCTTTTGGCGCCTTGTCCTTGAATTTTAGTAATGTTTCTTTGGGTGCTGCAAGTGATAAATTTAACTCTATTCCTCTAAGGATGGGATCAGTATCATTGTTAATACCATCTATAGAGTCTGTATAAAAGTCAACAAGTCTCATTTCTGCTGGTCCTGCGCCTATATTAAAAAATAAGTCTATTTCTTGTTTTTTATCGTCGGATTCTCTTTCAGAAATTTGTTCATTAGATTGTGATGATTCATTTGAATCATTTTCCTGTGAAAAAACTGAAACTGTGGATATTAGTAAAATAATAGTAGATAGGAGTAAATGTCTCATACCGCTTTAATATTAAATGTATTGTGGTTTATTACACTTTTAAAAAAAATTAAAAATTGATACTTACACTTGTTGATAGCATTGATGCATCTGGATCAATAAGTGTCGTTTCATTTAATTTAACTTCACTTCCAACAATTTTGTGATAGCCGACGTGTAAACCACCAAATGCAAAAACTGGAAGTCCAATCTTTACAAAATATTGAAATATATCTATATCTTTAACATCAGAATCTGTTTTGAAAGTAGTTGAACCGCTACCCAATCCGACTTCAAGCTTTACTAAAGGAATTGGAGCTAGTACGAAAATATTGTAAATATTTGAGCTAGCTAATAAATTATTGTTCTTAGAATCGTAGGTGTATTCTTGAACCACGTTGTCATATCCAAAGCCAAAAAGGAAATTATAATTGAGGTGAACTGATTTCCCGTTTGGTAATCTGGTTTTATTTAAATCAACATTGGAGCTATTAATTTTGATTACACTGGAATCCAAACTGTATTGATTAGGAAATCCAACACTGATAAAAAAATTTGCCATCGCAGACTTTTGAAATACAAATAGAAAACTAACGAACAAAATTAATCGAAACCTTTTACAATTCATTTGTTACCTTTTAATATGATCATTACAGGAACAGTTGATCTAAAATATAACTATCTCAGTGGACCTGTCCGTATGGAGAAAAAGCCAATCAATAATATTAAATAAATTAGTTGTCCATTTTTCTGCCTAAAAGCCAAAGCTGATACCACATAGGTTTACTCGAAGTGTACGGCTCAGATCAAGACAATAATTATTTTTTCAGACCAATCAAGTACAGATTCAATTTATTTTTTTCAAAAAAGGCGCTATGCTAGTTTCAGTATAGAGTAAGGGGAGAAATGTTTAATTTCGACTTAGAAAAATAAAATGGCTGAAATCGAATATTTTTATTCTGCATATTTAGGTTCAAAAAGGTTCTTATAAATTACAAACTTATAGGAGCACACTATAAAGAATCGATCATTTGAAATCATAGTTGACATTCACAGAAACACAATTTTTATTGTCATTTTGCTCTTGCTCCAAACACAATACAAAAACTCTTCTCACGGATTTCTCCTTACTTAGGAATAACAAACAAATTAGAGGTAGTTTAATCTTAGCTACGAAATACCATTTATACATGACACCGATAGAAATTTTTGAATATAAAATGAATTGGAAGAAAGATGGATACGCAGTTCCATTTCATTCTGATTGGGATGTATACGTTAAAGAATGGTTGAAAGAGTTACTGAAAGAGGCTTGGATTTGGCAAGAGTATACAGATGTGTACGAACATACATGCCTATTCGAATATGAAGGTGATGCAGAAGCTTTACTAATGTATTTAAAGAGGGAGTATCCACGTGCTACAAACTATTATGAATGATCCCAATCCCACATCACTACCGCTCAAATCAGATGGATCAATAAGCAAAATTTGGTTTGCAGATAATTCGGAGGATATTGAACTTCCGTTTTTTGATACAAAGGTTCAGGCAGGTTTCCCTTCTCCTGCAGAAGATCATCTGGAACAGAGGCTTGATTTGAATACGCTGGTGATCAAAAATCCAAGTGCCACTTTTTTTGTACGCGTGGCCGGAGAATCAATGAAGGATGTCGGCATTACGGATGGTGATATTCTCGTTGTAGACCGTAGTATTGAGAACTGGGAAAACCGTATTGTGGTCGCGGTGATTGATTCGGAGTTTACGATTAAACGTTTTACCACAAAGCAGGGTAAGGTGATCCTGGAAGCAGAAAACCCAAACTATCCGTCAATTAAAATTATGCCTGAAATGGATTTCTCCGTCTGGGGGGTAGTCCGTTGGACCTTAAAAAAATTATGATTGCTTTGATTGACTGCAACAATTTTTATGTATCCTGCGAACAAGTTTTTCAGCCACAACTGGAGGGGAAACCGCTTGTCGTACTTTCCAATAATGACGGTAATGTCATTGCACGTTCCAGTGAAGCCAAGAAGTTGGGTATTGGAATGGGAGTGCTATCTGGCAGCATCAGCGAATTTGTTCGGAGCAATAAGCTGAAGGTTCTTTCGTCGAACTATGCTCTTTACGGCGACATGAGTAGTCGGGTGATGGACACACTGGAAGAACTTTTACCAAAGATTGAGCGGTATAGCATTGACGAAGTTTTTGCAGATATTTCTGGTTTATCAAGAGAACGACTGGTGAAACTGTGCCACTTAGTACGGCATAGAGTACAACGTCACACAGGTATTCAGGTCTCAATAGGAGTCGCACCTACAAAAACCCTGGCCAAAGTCGCAAATCGATTAGCAAAGCGTCGTCCAAAATTAGTCGGAGTTTGCGTAGGTGTCACGACTGAAAGTTTTGGCAAAACACTAGAAAAAATGAAAACCACAGATATTTGGGGTATCGGGCAAAAGATCAGCAAAAAATTAAGTGAATTTGGCATCGACAACGCAAAAAAACTGAGAGACACGGATCCTGTCTGGATTAAAGAGCAATTTTCCGTGGTGCTGATGCGTACAGTTTTGGAACTTCGGGGCAAAAGCTGCCTGAAACTAGAGGAGCCCGAAGAATCGAGAAAGTCACTCATGTGTGGACGCTCATTCGGTAAGCCACTAAAGGAATTGGAAGATATACGTCCCGCATTAACCCATTTTGTGCAAAATGCAGTTATCCGACTCTGGAAATATAAACAGGCGACTTCAGCCGTTACTGTGTATCTGTCAACAAATCGTTTTCGCAAAAATATCACGCAGCGTAGCGTGTCCGCTTCTGTGGAACTGGATGTGACCGACAATCTGATGTATCTTAATACAGCAGCTCAGCGTGTTTTGGAGCAGATTTTTAAGTCAGGATTTGAATACCACAAAGTCGGTGTGCTTTTACATGATTTTGTTTCAGCAAAAAATATTCAGGCAACACTTTTTGAAACTAAACCTAGTATTCAGTCATCAGAGGATCTGATGAGGGCCTTAAAAAAAATCAATGAAAAATTCGGGCGCTATACCATAGCTTCCGCCTCTGCTAACGGAAGTTTGGCTTGGAAAGCACGCAGTAAATCCAAAAGTCCAGCCTTTACAACCTGCTGGAATGAATTGCCACTCGTGCAAACGTGAAAGATTAATACGCAACTTTAAGCGAAGGTAAAGTAGGGGTTAGTTACAGAGAACTGATATGCTGAAAACGGGCTGTCTCATATATATGATCCACCAGTCCGACTATATTTTGCACTCGTAGCTCAGTTGGATAGAGTGACGGATTCCGATTCCGTAGGCCGCAGGTTCGACTCCTGCCGGGTGCACCATAATATCAGTAACTTATGTGATTGAAAGAAAAAAAATTTATTGTTTAACGTAAGTATTTGATGCATTGTCGGTGTCGACATCTGATGTAGATGGATATGAGCTGCCATCACTACATTTAGGGTATAAATTATTACCATCAAGCTGATATAAACAATAAAAAGTGTCACTTGCATCATCATGACTACATTCTTTTTCAGTATTCAATTCCCAGTCACTAGCACTACATTTACCAACTGAGTTATAATAGCTTACTGCAGAGGCAGACTGCGGTGTTCTTTTTAGAGTAGAACCAATAGTTACTGTAAATTCACGTCCTGTCCCCCCATCTGAAAAAGTCACTGAATCCCCTAGAGAAAAGGGATGAGATTCCTCAGTTAAACTATAATCCGTAGTACAACTTGTGTC
>CAZOTX010000068.1:0-210 GCA_964582835.1 uncultured Pseudomonadota bacterium
GCGTACAATTATCACTGAATTTTAAATACACTTAAGGAAATGCCTTTCTGCTTTGGAAGAAATAAGAAGCTCTTCTTCATTAGCAAAGACCCTCGTACCAAGCTATCATCTGGAAGAACTATTTTTCCCAAAACTGCCTGGATATTGCGGCTGTCACAATGTTGAAAAAAGTTTATTCCTGATATAAATTTTTTGCGTTTACAGGATTCT
>CAZOTX010000068.1:220-6695 GCA_964582835.1 uncultured Pseudomonadota bacterium
CACACTTCTACTAACAATGAACTCATAAGTAGGCTATAGATGCAGGAGTAAAACGCTCAACACAGCTCGGGAACGGGACTTTTTCCGAACTGAACAAAAACGAGAATCAGATTATGGCACAACAAGGTGAGGATAGATTGAGTGCAAATTATATAGCTGACGGGCATACCTTTTACCAAAGATTTTAAAAGTCTTTTTAAGAATAAAATGTACTGAGTGGGTAATTATGTTAACAGATGCTACTGCAGTTTCCCCAAGTACATACACGTTGGGGAATTACAAATTATACCGAGAAACAAAACCAGTAATTTTAAACCCTCAAACTTTTCGTCCGGTCGCTTAAGTTATATCTCTAGATCTGTGTGTGCGAAATGTAATAGATAGTATGCTTTTCAATTGGAAGAGGGAATGACCTGGGCTACTGAAAATCCACTAAAGATTCTATTCCCTTCTAAGAAACCGACAAATTTTTTATAAATTTTTCTTTTTTAAATTTCAAGTTTTGGCCACGTATCACTCAAACGATATCCTGAAGGCCATGGATCATCGGGATCACACATTAACTGATGAGTACCTGTTATCCATGCCCTCCCTCGAATTTTCGGAATAATTGCCTCCCTATTAGCAATTCTTATACTTTCCAAAATTGAGCAATCAAATCTTGAATCTATAATTGAAGTTGCGATAAAATTATTTCCCACCTCCATTTCGTCTCTAGCATGCATAACAGCCATTCTTGCGGAACAGCCAGTTCCACATGGTGATCTGTCCAATTTCCCTGGATCAATGACTACTGTGTTTCGGCCATATATAATACCATCCTTTATTTCAACAGGCAGCGTAAACTGGCAGAATGAAATTTTGTTCCACTCCTGCTCAGTCGGGTGCTGAAATTTGATTTGCTCATTTGCTGCTGCTGAAATTTTAGCCCCTGTTTCTGCAAGCTCACTGGCTTCATCTGGAACTATTTCAAAACCCAAATTTTTTGCATCCACTAAAACAAAACTGTCTCCTCCAAAAGCAGTATCAACTGTTAGTGTCCCTAATCCAGTTACCTCAAGTTTCACATCAAGCTTGTCTGCAAACGAAGGTACATTTTTTATTTCAATACTTACTGCCTTGCTGTTTTCGCAATGTGCTTTAACCTGCACTAATCCTGCTGGAGCTTCAAGATAAAATGATTTTTCTGGTTCTTCCATCTGAATCATTCCGCTTTCCAGCAAAACTGTGGCAACACAAATCGAATTTGATCCAGACATGGGAGGCGTGTGTTCAGGTTCCATTATAATGAAACCGTAAGCAGCTTTTTCATTTTTAGGCGGTACCAATAAATTTACATGTTTGAAAACTCCTCCCCGAGGTTCATTCAAAACTAAACGACGTAATGTCTGATCCTGCTCAATCCAGCGGGATTGTTCCCGAATACTGTCCCCTGGCGGCGGAGATACCCCCCCAACAATTACTTCACCAACTTCTCCCTCAGCATGGCAAGAGATAATATGAATTATTTTAGTTGATCTCATTTCTAAATTTTTAAAATAATTCTGACATCCCGCCATATTTCAAGCAAAATGCTTTGCCGTATTTCAAAGTTTTGACGCTAATTCTGCACCATCCTTAATTGCAGTTTTGGCATCAAGACCCTGAGAATGTTTTGCACCACCAATCACATGTACCTCGAATCCATCTTTACGTATAGAAGTCTCCAATTCCCGTCTTGGTTCCTGACCTGCGGCTACAATAACATTGTCCACGTCCAACACAATATCCTGAGGATCTTCTCCTTTTTTCATTGAAACACGAATATGCAGACCGGAATTGTCTATTTTAGTATAAGTAACTCCAGGAAGGAGTTTAACTCCGTGTGATTTTAAGGTTTGTATGTGTGCCCAGCCCGTGGTTTTTCCTAGCCTTTTACCTATTTTTTCGGGAGAGCGCTGCAAAACTGTGACTTCCCGTTTTTTTGGTTTGTGAATCGCTAAGGCTTTTTCCGAATCTAGAATACCGTAGTCCTTAAGATACTCTGAAACTTTGTCAGAGAAAGGAGTGTGTGTTGTTAGAAAATGCGCTACATCAATGCCAATTCCCCCTGCTCCAATTACAGCAACTTTTTTTCCAACAACTCTCTCTTTGTCTAAGACATCCAAGTAACTCAGTATTTTAGGATGTTCTCTCCCTTCCAGTTCCAATTCCAATTCTCTCGGCTTTACTCCTGTGGCCAAAACAACGATATCAAATTTTTCTGCACTAAGAGTTTTGGAATTAACAACTTGTCCTAGCTTTAATACCACTCCAAATTTTTCCAACATTACTCTATAGAAGCGAAGAGTTTCAAAAAATTCTTCTTTACCAGGAATTTTCACTGCTAAGTTGATTTGCCCACCGACTTTAGAATTCTGATCATACAAAGTCACATTGTGACCACGCATAGCTGAAATATAGGCTGCAGTCATTCCGGCTGGTCCTGCTCCAATCACAGCAATGGATTTTATAATGCTTGCGGTTTCGTAATTTAATTCTGTTTCATGTCCTGCACGCGGATTGACCAAACAAGTAGCTGTTTCCATTTGAAAAATTTGATCTAAACAAGCCTGATTACAAGCAATACAGGTGTTGATTTCTTCTGGACGCCCCTCTTCAATTTTGTTGACAAAATTTTCATCGGCCAAAAATGGACGCGCCATCGAGACCATGTCAGCTAACCCGTCTCTCAAGAGACTTTCCGCAACATACGGATCGTTGATACGGTTGGAAGTCACGATTGGAATATTGAGGTGTGGTCGGATTTTTCCTGTGACCCACGCAAATGCGGCACGGGGAACCATCATTGCGATTGTTGGAATCCTTGCTTCATGCCAGCCTATTCCAGTATTGATTAGAGTCGTTCCTGCATCTTCTAGACGCTTTCCAAGTTCGACAACTTCTTCAAAATTGCTCCCACCTTCAACTAAATCCAGACAGGAAAGGCGAAAAATAATTAAGAAATTTTCCCCAGATTCTTCCCGAACCTGTTTCACAATTCGGAGTGGGAACTTGATCCTACTTTCGTAAGACCCCCCCCACTCGTCACTGCGTTGATTTGTACACTTGGCAATGAACTGGTTGATCAAATAACCTTCAGACCCCATTATTTCTACGCCATCATAGCCAGCTAATTTCGCTAATTTTGAACAACGCACAAAATCTTCAATGGTTTGCAAAATTTCTTCATGGGTTAACTCTTTTGGGCGGTAAAAGTTGATTGGCGCTGTTATAGGGGATGGAGCAACACAGTTTTCCAGAATTCCGTATCGTCCTGTGTGTAAAATTTGTAATACTATTTTCCCACCGTTTTCATGAACGGCTTTTACAATAGGACGATGAAAATCCAGTTGATCTTCAGAAACCAATTCTGCACCTTCCTCAAAAACACGACCAGCGGCATTTGGAGAGAACCCACCAGTGACAATAAGTCCCACACCACCTCTAGCTCTCTCTGCATAAAATGCCGCTAAACGAGTTGATCCATCAGGATGTTCTTCAAGTCCAGTATGCATTGAGCCCATCATAATTCTGTTTTTCAAAGTAATACTACCAATATTCAGTGGACTTAGCAGATTTTCAAATGCCATTTTAATGAATTTAATTCAAGTTTTTGGAAAAGTTTTTAAGAAATATTTACTTTTTATAGAAAAGATAAACTTTATAGTGTTTTATATAGGCTGCTCAAGATGCTTTGAGCATTTCAGCCTGATGATGTGACAACAATGGATCAATCACCTGTTCCAGCTTGCCAAGCAAAATTTCTTCAAGTTTGTATAGAGTGAGATTGATGCGGTGATCTGTAAGACGACCCTGAGGGAAATTATATGTTCTGATACGTTCGCTCCTGTCCCCACTTCCAACCATACCCCGCCGTTGTTCTGCGGTGGCAGATTGTTGGGCTTCAAGTTCTTTTTCATATAACCTAGCACGCAGAACTTTTAAGGCTTGATTTTTATTTTTTAATTGAGATTTTTCATTTTGACAAATTACAACAAGTCCTGAAGGAATATGGGTAATCCGTACTGCTGAATCTGTAGTATTAACACTCTGTCCACCTGGCCCAGAGGACCTATATACATCAATCCTTAATTCACCAGGATTAATCTTAATTTCAACATCATCTACTTCGGGTAATACAGCTACAGTAGCAGCGGAAGTATGGATACGACCCTGCGTTTCTGTTTTGGGAACACGCTGAACGCGGTGTACTCCCCCTTCAAATTTTAATCGACTGAAAACATCTTTGCCCTCTATTGAAAACGTGATCTCCTTGAACCCCCCAAGATCATTTTTGCTTTCGTTGAGCAGGTTCAATTTCCACTTACGTGATTCAACATAATGTACATACATTTGAAAAAGGTCACGAGCAAAGAGAGCAGCTTCATCCCCACCTGTGCCTGCACGAATTTCAATTATAATATTGCGTGAATCATCTGGATCTTTGGGAAGTAGTAAAAATTGGAGTTTTTTTTCCAACTCTTCCAACTTTAGGCAGAGCTCCGTAATTTCCTGACTGGCCATTTCACGGATTTCTGGATCTTCATTTACGGCGTCTGCTAACTCGCGGTTATCATCAAGCTCTTGCTTGATTTCAAGATATTTGTGATGATACTGGGTAATTTCCTGCAGATTCGAATGTTCCTGACTTAACTTCCGGTAACGCTCCTGATTCTGAGTCACTTCGGGTAGTCCGAGCTCGTGTGTCAAACTTTGGAAGCGTTTATTTATTTCCTCAAGTTTATCAAGCATTTCGGGTCATGCCCGGTTGTAGCGACGTTTAAATTTTTCAATTCTACCGGCACTATCCACTAAATTATGTGTTGAACCTGTAAAAAACGGATGACAATTTGAACAAATTTCAATTGTTGTTTCTCCGCCCTTTGTTGACAGTGTCTGCCAAGTCGCACCACATGCACAGCGAAATGAAGTTTCTTTATACTCTGGGTGAATATTTAATTTCATTTTAAGATTTCATACTTTTCAGTTTTCTAAGTTTGAGGTTAAACTTATATTTCAGTTACCAGTCTCACTTTTATTTATCCATCATATTGAGAAAGTTCACATTCTCTTTAAACTTTTCCATTTTGTCAATCAGAAATTCCAGTGCCTCAACTACATTCAATTGAGAGAGAACCTTTCGTAAAACCCAAATCCGGTCAAGATCTGATTTTTCTACAAGCAATTCCTCTTTACGTGTTCCGGACTTGCTGAGATCAATAGCTGGAAAGATCCTTTTTTCAACAGGTTTCCTATCAAGTACAAGTTCCATATTACCCGTTCCTTTAAATTCTTCAAAAATTACTTCGTCCATCCTGCTACCAGTATCAATCAATGCAGTTGCAATAATGGTCAACGACCCCCCTTCTTCAATGTTTCTAGCAGCACCAAAAAATCTTTTAGGTTTAAAAAGAGCGTTGGAGTCAACTCCTCCTGAAAGAATTTTACCACTTGGAGGAATAACTGTATTGTATGCTCGTGCCAGCCTTGTAATTGAGTCAAGTAAAATCACAACGTCACGCTGATGTTCAACAAGTCTTTTTGCTTTTTCCAAAACCATTTCAGATACCTGTACGTGTCGCGTTGCTGGTTCATCAAAAGTTGAAGCAACCACTTCTCCATTTACGGACCGACGCATATCAGTGACTTCCTCTGGTCGCTCGTCTATCAACAATACAATCAAGTCCACTTCAGGATGATTTTCTGTAATACTGTTTGCTATTGACTGCAAGATCATTGTTTTACCTGTTCTTGGGGGAGCAACAATTACTCCACGCTGGCCTTTTCCAATTGGAGAAACAAGGTCAATTACACGTGTTGTCAAATCATTGTCTTTACGTTCAAGATTTAGGTGTTCGTTTGGATGGAGTGGAGTGAGGTTGTCAAAAAGGATTTTTTCGAATGCCTTATTTGGGTCACGAAAATTAATTTCCTCAACTTTGAGCAACGCATAATAACGTTCACTTTCTTTTGGGGGCCTGATCTGTCCTGCAACTGTATCCCCCGTCCGTAAATTAAATCGTCTGATCTGAGAAGGCGAAACATAAATATCGTCTGGTCCGGGCAGGTAATTGTAATCCGGTGCTCTAAGAAATCCAAAACCATCCGGAAGAGCTTCCAGAACTCCTGATCCATAAATTATGCCTTTACGTTTAGTTTGAGCCTGCAAAAGAGCAAAGAGCAATTCTTGACCTCTCATGCTGTTCGCATTTTCAATATCATATTCACGAGCTATCTTAATCAGCGCATTGATATCTTTCTTCTTCAACTCAATTAAATTAAGAGTATCTGGTTTAGACAAATTATCTGGATTCCTTTTTGAATTATTGCTGTCGCCATTTTCAGGCCTGCTTTTAGACATGTGATGTTCCCTAGGAGGTTAATCAATGATGAGATCTCAAAACTTTAGAGATCATTCTATGGTGTGTTTATATAAGTGGAAGGATGATAGTTT
>CAZOTX010000069.1:0-6658 GCA_964582835.1 uncultured Pseudomonadota bacterium
TAATATTTGACGCTTGTGAGATTCATCATCTCCTGTTTAAAAGAAGAGGCATAACCATAGAATGTTTCCTGAATAACCCTTGAATATAGGTAAAATCAGCCCTTTGGACAGAATATCCATGAAAATAACAATAAAATATAACAGAAAAATAACTAGGTATATTAAACTAGGCTAATTTCAGAAATTAAAGAATGGGGTATACCAAGCAGGAAAAAAATTTTACGCCAAAATATTTTTGCAAAAGTTGGATGGAATAGAGATTATTTTACAAGACTCAAAACACTTTTAAGCCAATTTTGCAGTTTTGTAATTTCATCCTTTCTTGTGGCTTCAATTGTTATAGAGGCTCCCTTGATATATACACGTATCAGGTTTTTGTCGTTATAATACTGGACAAGCAAACCAGATTTAAATAACTTACTGTCAAAGTCAATATCGAGGAGGAAATTCAAATCTTTAGTATTGTGCTGCACTAAGTTGGCACGTCTCAAAACCATTTTAATAGTTTTGTCAGGGGAGACATAGTTACAGCTGTAAACCTCACACGAACCAACATTGAACTCTGTTCGAGAAATAATATAATCGAAGACTCCTATTCCCAGTTGGTCTGTGGATATAGGAGTGGACTTGGTGGATACAGGAGTGGACTTGGTGGATGTAGTAGCTGACTTCGTGGATGTAGTAGCTGACTCTGTGGATGCAGCGGCACAGATTGGAATTACGATTGAAAAGGTCACTATAAAAAATAATATTTTTCGCATTTGCATTCTCCAAGCTTAAACGGTTATCTATTAAGATCCAAAAATGGAAACAAACTACAGACTTTTTAAAAAAATAGTAATTTGATTTTATTATTTTCTTCTTTTTCTTTGCTCATATTTCTCGTGTATTCAATAATTTTTTCTATAATAATATCTACATCCTGAAAGATGGATGATACAAAACGTGTAGTTACAGTTTCCAAATCTCAATTCTAGCTAAAATATAATTCTTTGCTGATTTTCAGACTTTCAGTACAATTGCATCAAAACATTAAGTTTTTGGTAAGGCTAACTGCTTAAATTATACAATTTTTTCGTGACATATTTCCGGCTATTGTTTTCAGATATATGGCATATTAAGATGGAACACGTAATTATAATTCTAAAGGAAGTAAAATATTCAAAATTTAAATACCTGAGTTTGGATTTGAATCATAATCCTTGTTTTCCCAGCAGTCCCATGAATCGTCTACTAAAGTTCCCATCCCCAAGCGGGATTCCGGTTCCAAGTTAGCCCTGAACACCTCTTTCTCGGCTTTTCCGTGATTTAATGCTACACGGTCAATTTTTCCTCCCTCTGAGAGATATGCCTCCGTGGCAAGCTCAATTTCTTTGCTGGTGGGCTGCCCCTTTGAAAATTTTACACTGCTTTTTCCCTTATTCTTTTCAATAGATCCAAACCTGTTGACCTGACGATTAAATGTATTTTTCATATTAAACTGATCCTGATATTTTTTAAAAATACTAAAATTTTTCCCACATAACAGTTCATATTTTGTTGGCTGAACATTATTATTTGATTCCAATTCTCTAGTAAAACAACCAAATATAACGAGGGTAATACTATCAAAATACATAGTTTTTGTAAAGTTAAAAATAATTGAAAAAAACAAAAAAACAGATGAAAAACAAAAAAGGCAAGAAATACAGTTGTTAAGAAAAAGTATTTTTTTAAAAAAAATTACTCCTTTTTTTTACCAATAATTCTTAAAAATTCTTTCCACTCTATGGGTAATAAATTCTTTTTTTGATTATTACAAGATTTGCAGCAGGGCACCAAATTTGATTTTATACTTCGTCCACCTCGTGACAATGGCACAACATGATCCATAGTAAGTTTTTTTGCAGGTGTAGGACTCTCGCAGTAATAACAAATGTTGCAGGCTCTGCGGTTTTTCCACCACTGCGATTTCCGAAGTACTCTTGCTTTATGCTGTTCTTTCCTTATAACTTTGGAATCTAATTCAGTTTGCAAATTATAAAATTTTGTCAAAACTTCCTTGCTGACCAACTGGGGGCACCCTCTTCAAAATCTCTTGGTGTTCTCGTCAAACGCCGCCTACCCGTTCCATCAATAAACATTATATATAATTTATCAATTCCTGTTGAAGAAGAAACAAAAGCGATTTGCCGTCCATCCGGAGACCATGTAGGTTGCTCTGAATTGAAACTTCCTCCCGTTAGGGAGTAATTTTCTCCAGTAAAGGGATCCATCAAATGTATTTGACTGTGACCGGAGATGATTTTGGAAAAAGCGATAAGAGTACCGTCTGGAGACCAAATAGGGTCGCTACTACCGCCTCTACCAAATGTAAGTTGGAAGGGAATTTTTGTACCCAACTTCAAATAATAAATTTGTTCGTATCCTGAACGGTCCGAAACGAAAATTAAGTGCTGATTATCAGGTGACAGATCTGGAACTGTATCTATAGCACGGTGAGTTGTCAGCCGTTTCACCATCCTCTTTTTCCTGTCAAATTCATACAAATCTGAGTTACCTTTACGACTTAGAGTAACAATCAACTTATGTCCATTTGAAAACCATGTACCACCACTGACACTGAGTATATTTTTTGAAATACGCGCAGCAGCGATATTTGATCGCAACATTTTTACTGGACTAAATTTGCAGCCGACTACTTTTAGACAATCGTTTAAAATAATTGCAGTTCCCTGTCGGCTTAGCGTCGTATAAATTATGGAATCGCCTTTCGGACTCCAGCTAGGCAATAAGTTAATATTCTTATTTTTCGAAACAGCTGCCAACTTCTTCCCATGGGTATTGATTCTTGCAATAATTTTGCGTCTTTTAGGTAGTTTTAGCGTAAATGCGATTGTACTTCCAAGAATTCCATTAAGTCCCGTGAGTTGAGCAGACATTTCATTAATCAAATCCATTAAATCATCTTCACGAAACCGGTTTTTTCGAATTTGTAATTTAAGTGGAAATAACGACACTCCATCGTTATCTGCAACAGTCAACATTAAATGTTTCGGAACTAGATTACCAGTATCCGAAACTGTCCCTTTCAGCTTAAGCAAAATTTTCATGTCAATCTGATTCACTCCTAACGTCCGGCAATTCCTATACCTCGAATCAGTCACAAGAAAAACACCGCTCCAGCAAAGATTACGGTCAATTATCCTCAACCAGCGTTTTGCATCCATATGATCTGCAAAACTCTTGTCAGGAACTAAAGTTACACTAAATCTGGCAAATCCAAGTCCACTGATAACGATCTCCTCACTAGAGTATGTTTGAGCTTGCACTGCAGTGGTGAAGCAGAGGGAAAAAACTGTGAAGTAAATTCGTAATTTTTGAATTACAAAAATATAAATTTTTAATAGCATGAGACTAACTTGCGTTATGTTTTTTTAACTTTGGGGAACAATACGAATCGTAACTATATAGGGAGGATTTTTTGCAAGAGCATTGGGTAAAGGATCCAAAAGAGCATTTCGTACAGCAAGCTCTGCAGCTTTATCGAAAGCAGCAAATCCGCTTTTTTTAATGATTTCATAGTCAATAATTTTACCTGTTGGAATAATTTTAAGACGGATTCGTACGTACAACTCGGAAGAATAACTCCCTAGTTTAGGAATGATCCTTGTACGAATGTGCAGATTATATTCCTCACCTGCCAGTTGAGCTAATTTTTTACGCTGCAAATTTAAAGTATCTGGAATATCTTTTAATTTACCTTCTTCTGCTTGCTCCAAGACACCCATTTCTGGGAGAGGTTCTTCGAACTTCAGTTTGTCTGGAAATATTTCCTCCAGTTTAGTTACAGATTTTTCTGAAGGTTTAACTTGTGAAATAGAGGGTAATGATTTTGGTTTAAAGAATTTTTGCGTATTATTAAATTTAGAATTATTTAACTTTTTAGGTGGATTAATTTTCATGGGCTCATTTATATTTTTTTGAGTAATATCATCCATAGATATTTTTGGCAAAACAAACTGACTTGGATTAAGTCTTGATTTCTTGGATGTTAAAGGAGAAAGAGGCACATGGTCTTTACTTAGTTTTGGTAAACTTCTACTTAATCTTGAAAATTCTGAAGATTTTGTTGGAATTAATTTGGGTTTCTTGAGAAATTTTGTAACTTTTGGATCTGAGATTTTACTTAATTTTGTGGAGGGAGGAGAAGTAACAATTTGGGATTCTGAAATTTTAAGATTCGGTGCTTCAGGTACTGGAAGAGTTGATTTATGAGGTGTATCTTTTAATACCGGTTTTAACAACTCAGGCTTTTTAGTTTCATAATTGCTTAACTTTGGCTGCCATTCTTTTTCAATTTTCTTAAGAACAGGTTTAGGATTTTTTGCTGGAATCGGATCAGAAGGTACTTGTGAAAAACGAACCCCAATTTTTGCTCTAATGGGTGATGGTTTCTGTTCCCATAACTCTGAGAATGCCATTGTAATTATTACCATCACTATGTGAAGCAAAACTGACGCAACGAAAATAATAGAAAATGAACCCTTATCGTAGGAAATAAAAAGATTTTCCATGCTTGTGAGATTTCTGGGAGTGTTAGCAATTCCAAATGAAAGACCCGAGGAAGCAACAAATTTGTAAATTTTATAAAAAAAAATCATTTTTTCCTTTAAAGTCCTTGACAAGTCTTTAGAAAACTAGTAATTTTCATACTGTCGCTAAACTAAACCTATTAAAATCTGTTAGCGGCAGAATCTGATTTGCAAGGTGGCAAGTTGGGTAAGTAACTAAATTACAGGATGTTTTGTTAAACAAACCATCCATTCAATTAACCTTTTCTGGGAAAATGACTTATGACAAAATCAGATCTTATCAGCGCTCTTTCAGCAGATACCGGCCTTACAAAGGCTGACGCAGATCGTTTTCTGAAATCCTTTACCAATACACTGGAAAATACTCTAAAACGTGGTGATTCACTAACATTGATTGGATTTGGGACGTTTTCTGTGTCCAATCGTGCAGCCCGTACAGGTCGCAATCCTCAAAATCCATCTCAGGTAATACAAATCCCAGCATCGAAAGGGGCAAAATTTAAAGCAGGAAGCAAACTCAAAAAAGCTTTAAACTAGTAAAGTCAGAGGTTCAAGGCTTTGATAATGTAAAAAACCTTGAACCTCGTTGCATCTTTTACAAATGTTTTACCTCATAACTCGAGTTCAATTCCCTCTTTTTCATAAATCTCAGTTTCTTTTGCTTTTACGCACATTGCAGTTTGCGATAGATCCAAAACAGGCTCTGTACCAGATTTATAGTGTTCTTCTTTTACATCTTTTACTTTATCACAAGTTATTGCACGCCTTCCTGATTTGTGAATTTTAACTGTTGTAATACCCGGTGGTTGTCTAAATTGTTCTGTAGGTAAATTTGCAACTGCATTTTTCATAAATTCAATCCAAATTGGAGCTGCTGCCTTGGATCCAGTTTCTGATTTCCCCATTCTTCTTGGCTTGTCAAATCCCACGTAAACGCCTGTAAGCAATTGTGGTATGTAACCTATATACCAGGCATCTACACTATCATTCGTGGTTCCAGTTTTTCCAGCAGAAGGACGACCTATTGCTCTTGCACGCCGCCCCGTTCCTCGCTGAACAACATCCTGTAAAACATTACTCACCAGGAAAGCAGTTTCCTCCGAGGTAACTTGTTTTAACTCCGATACACTTGACTCCAGAATCTTTCCATCCTGATCTTCCACTCTGAGAATATATATTGGTTTAACTAATCGTCCCTGGTTTGCAAAGACACCATAAGCACTAATCATTTCCTGCAAAGAAACAGATAACGAACCCAAGCAAGTGGTTAAATCTTCCATCATTTCAGAAGTTATGCCAAAACGCCTACTATAATCAATAACTTGTTTCGGTTTCAATTCTTCACAAAGCCCAATAGTCGGCAAGTTAAGACTTTTTACAAGAGCTGTACGTAATGAAATCTTACCCATAACCTTGTCTCCATAATTTTTTGGAGTCCATATTTCCGCGTCTCCAACAGTATCTGCACCAGTAGCATAAGCTCTTGGACTGTCTATCAAAGCACTACTAAGTGTAAAGCCAGCATCAAGTGCTGCAGAATAAACAATTGGTTTAAACGATGATCCTGGTTGTCTTAATGCTTGAATGGAGCGGTTAAATTCACTTTCACCATAGCGATAGCCCCCAGTCATTGATAATACCTCTCCACTCCTTGGTTCCATTGCCAACAAGGCCCCGTTTACTAATGGTTCCTGATAAAGCTGCAGGCGAAAAAATTTGTTTTTTGAATTATAGTCGGCAAGTATTACCTGGACTTCATCACCAACAGTAAATATTTCTGCTGGATTTGAAATTCTAATCGGCTTTTTGTCCTCAATAATGTTACCGTTTTTCCACGTTCTGATATTATTCCATTCCAAAATACCATAAGAATCTCCCAATTCAACTGAAACGTTGTCCGTACTGACTTCTTTGACCAAACCGGTAACAATGTTTCCCAGAAACATTGAATCAATTTTTAATTTATTTTTTTTTGAATTATTGTCAGTCAACTTATTGTTATCATATATTTTTTCCTTCCGTGAACCCCGAAATCCTTGCCGCTTTGTTAAATCCAATATACCCTTTCTTAACGCTTCATGGGC
>CAZOTX010000070.1:0-6645 GCA_964582835.1 uncultured Pseudomonadota bacterium
ATGACTTTTCATTTCATGCCTGCACTCTGGTTTGAAGATTGGGGATTGGAAACAACTGAAAGCATTGTGATCACTGAAAACAACGCTGAAACACTAGCAAATGTTCCTAGGAAGTTGTTTGTAAAATCCTAAATAATTTAGTGGTTACTGTTCCCTCCATCAGCGCAACAAAGAATAAGCGGCACCAAAACGACCGAAAACTGTGAGCCAGCAAAGGCTTCCAAATATTACTGCGAGAACAGGAAAGTACTGGGGAAACAAACAAATGAAGATATAAAAAATTATCGTTTCTGTTCCTTCAGCCAAACCTCCTAAATAATAAAATGCTTTTTGTCCGTGTGCCTCAGATGATATTCCGTGTTTTTCTGCAATGACTGCAAAAGAGAGAAAACTGGCTCCAGTACCGATAAAAGAAAATATTAAAAAAGTTGCAGACAAACTGTTTTTCTCCGGATTAGCCAGGGCAAAGCCCATAATAATTGCAGAATAAAAAATAAAATCGCAAGTAATGTCAAGGTATCCACCTAAATTCGTAATACTGTTTCGGCGTGCGACAGCACCATCAAGCCCATCGAAAAAACGGTTGAGCAAAATCAGGGCTAGTGCAGCATGGTAGAGTTCAATCCATAGCAGCGGAACTGCAAATAGTCCTATGGCAAACCCAGCAAAAGTTATGTTGTTAGCAGAAATTTGTCGGGGCACATGAACTGCGATTTCATCCATAGTTGGATGCACTACCATATTTACCCAGCGGTCGACCATTAGAAATTTTCAAGCTATTTTAGTTTTAGATTCAAAATCCCTGGTGATTTAGGTCGCAATTGAGATAAGAGTCTTGGACAAAAATTAGACGAAAAGTTCAATGCGGTCGAGGATTGCATTTGCAATATCTTGTTTGCCAACATGTTTTTGTGGTCCCTTTCCAGAATCCAGTAACCAGGCCACCTGTGTTCCATCCTGTTTGAATTCTTCTGCACGGTTAGCGACTACCAATTGTGAACCGTTCTTCTCAGATAAGCGTTTTTTTGCAATAGTCAACAGTTTCTGATGTGAAATATTTTCTTCATATTTGAAACTGACCATTTTCAGTTCTGGAAATTGTTGGCGAACTTCGTCAATCAATTTTGCGGTCGGTAATAGTTTCAGGCTCAACTCCTTTTTGCTAGAAATTTTTCCTTCAAAAACTGTTTCAGGTTGAAAATCTGCTACGGCGGCAGTAAAAATTCCCCAGTCAAAAGTAGTGCTTTGTAGAGTTTCATGTATAATTTTTCGATAATCTTCAAATGTTTCCACTATTTTTGCCTGCAAATATTCCTGTGCAGGGCTACTACCTTTTCCGAGAATTAATTTAACTTTTGCACCACGCATCCAGGCCTCCCGAGCCAATTGGATGGATAGAGCTCCACTGAAGCGAGTTGTGATTATGCGTATATTATCCAAAGGAACTGGAGTTGGTCCACCGGTAATCAGTAAAGATTTACCGTGCAGTGGAGATTCGCTGAGCGTCTGGATTGTTGCTGCAACAATTAACTCTAGCGGTGCCATGTTGTTTTTTCCGTGAGATTGCTGTGGTGGGATCAGTGTAACTCCCATTTCTTGGAGAGTTCGCAATGAACCGGTTAAGATTTTGTTATGCATTGTTCCGTGCATTGCAGGGGCAAACAGGACTGGAATTCCCTTTTGTTCCATTCTTCCTAGAGCTGCTGCTATTGTTGTAGCGACCACAGAATCTGCAATTCCTAGAGACGCTTTATTCAAAATGTTGTAAGAAGCAGGGGCAACAACAAATGCATCGAAAGGGGTGGAGTCACTTAAGTGTTCTGCATCCCAAGTAAAACTGTCAATTACAGGGTTTTGCGAACACCATTCAAGAGACTCCTTGGCAACATAACGCAAACCTTCAGTTGTTGCATAAACTACAACCTCAGCACCTTCTCTGCGAAAATCTCGAATCAAATCTGGTATCCGGTATGCGGCTATGCTACCTGTTATAAGTAAAGCGATTCGTTTTCCAGATAAATGAGAATCGGTTAAACGAACATCATGATCCGCAAATTCAGAGGGCGGTGGAGGTTCAAAATCCCAGTTTAATGACATGTAAGAATAAGATTTCAGGTTGCAAATTAATTTCAAAGTTTCGGAAAGACATAATAGCAAAAGCAGAGGAAATATTTAAGTGTTTTGTCTTTGATCGTCACTATCAAATTAAGAA
The DNA here is from genome assembly GCA_964582835.1 of uncultured Pseudomonadota bacterium. Lineage (GTDB taxonomy): Bacteria > SAR324 > SAR324 > SAR324 > NAC60-12 > Arctic96AD-7. Next base: position 2,213 of record CAZOTX010000070.1, read on the forward strand.
TGAAATATTCATCTCTTCGTTCCTCATATTTAAAGATTCTTAATTTTTTACAAAACTTTGGCCGCTAATTCAGCCAACGGTGAACGCTCAACACTTGTAAAGCGAACATGTCCGGCGAGCGGAGACGCTTTGAAGCGTTCAACCAGTGTGCTCAATCCGTTGGAAGAAAGATTTACTTCTGAATTATCAATTTGGTTTGGATCTCCTGTTAAAACGATTTTAGTTCCTTCACCTACACGCGTTAAAATCGTCTTCATTTCATGTGGAGTCAGATTTTGGGCTTCATCAACAATCATGTACTGATTTGGAATTGTGCGTCCCCGGATATAAGTTAATGGCTCAACAACTAGCATACCACGATCGATCAATTCATTATAACTATCATGTTTTGAACCGTTTTTTGAAGCATGGCTATTGATCAGTATCGCTAAATTGTCAAAAATTGGCTGCATCCATGGAGCGAGTTTTTCCTGAGTATCACCTGGTAGATAACCCAGGTCCCGACCCATCGGAAAAATTGGGCGAGAAACCAGCATCCGTGAGTAAGTTTTGTCCACCATCAATTGCTGCAAACCAACCGCTAGGGCAAGTAATGTCTTTCCTGTTCCAGAAATTCCACTAAGTGTTACCACAGAGATCTTAGTATTCATCAGTAGGGACAGTGCAAAATGTTGTTCAGAATTTAGAGGTCTGAGACCCCAGACACCTTGTTCTTTTGGCACGAGTTCGAATTTCTTTTTATCATGTTGATATGTAGCTAAAATTTTTTCATCAGGAAAATCCGTGCAGCTTAATAAAAGACCTTCATTTGCAAAAAATTCACAAATTTCATTTTGATCAGAAAATATCTCTTCAGGAGAAAAATAAGACTGTTTACCAAGGAGTCTTAATTTTTGTTTGCTGACTCTAATGTGGCGGATTCCCGAATATAGGTTTGAGTCATTCGGTCTGTTTCCATTATATGAAAGTGTTGAAACACCGAGTGTGTTAGCCTTTGTTCGTAAATTATCGTTTTGTGAAACAAATACAAGGTCCTTGTTTTTTTGAGTCAATATCCAGGCAACAGCAAGGACACGGTTGGAAATTTTTTTCAAATTCAAATTGTATGGAAGCAAACCCGATTCCGGATCAGTAAGTTCTATTCGTAATTTTCCTCCATTCGGCAGGGAAATACCATTTACTAAATTACCATATTGCCGACAATCATCTAGTATTTGGCAAACTAATTGAGCAGATCGTCCATTTTCCCCCAAATCCATTTTGATTGAATCCAGTTCTTCAAGGATCGTAACTGGTATTATAAGTTCTTTATCCGGAAACTCGAAAAGAGCTGACGGAGTACATAGGAGAACGCTGATGTCAAGAATGTAAATAGATACTTGGTTCATACTTATTTTGATAGGGGAATAAGAATGTTATCAGTTTAAACAGACTTAAGTATTAGGAATTAATTATTCCTAAATTTGATCTCTGAAGTTAGTCAGAAAAATCATTTTGTAGAAGCAACCATTCTAAAGTAAATCTTTAAGAACATCAATGGAAGTACACTTTTTAGTCAGTATGGGAAATACTGCTATCAAAACTTAATTTTTGTCAGAAAAAAATTAGTTTTTTTAAACTTGTTCTTTTTTTGAAAAAAATTGAGTTTTTTTAAATGGATTTTCTTGCGCTTTACGAAAAACTCGGTTAATAAGGTTAGTGAAAAGAATTATACAATTCATTTTATGTAAACTAAGGAAAAAATGGAATTTCAATTAACATCCGGTTTACAACCGGAACTGCTTGAAGACGACCAGAAGCAGTGGTTTGCCTATGCGATTTGCGGTGCTATAACATCTGATGGTTCTGTTGCTCCTGAGGAGCTTGAATATCTAGAAAGGGCACTTGCTTTTTTATCCTCTGAAACGGAAATAAATAACATGATGCAGGCTGTGAAAGATCAGAAGTTACCTGAATTAGACCGTTTACCAGGTGCAACGAGAGATATTGAAGTGAAAATTTTCATCGACCTGACCTCAGTTATTTCTGTTGACAATGTCCTTGGTGCAAACGAAATCGACTATCTTCTTCACATAGGTCGTAAACTCGGTTTTGGTCGAGAATTTGTCCGAGTTGTCATCCGCTGGGCCAGTGAGGGCATTGTTTGGAGACGTAAAATGCAGCACTTAATTGACGCAGGTAACTCTCTTGAAGCAGAGTATTCCGATTGAACGGCATCCTTAATATTTTGAAAATTTTGGTACAGCAAAGATTTTCTGTTCAAGTTTATTTTGCTAGAGTGAGTCTAGTCAAAACGTGTTTGGTTTTTCCAGCTTTAAATTTCAAAAGGTGGAATGGAGGGACTGTTGCAAAGGTAAATTCGAAATGAGTTTTTTGGCGGGGCAAAATTGAGCGTAAAAATCTTGATTTTGGTGAAACCATAATTGTATGAGCATTCATGACTCCTATGGGGGTGTCTATGCTAACTCTTTCCCGTGGCTCAACATTCATGTCGATAATGCTCATCGAACGAGGCAGTCCATTTTTTTCCAGTTCGATGGCAAGTAGTGGAATAAAAAGTTTGAAGGAAAATTTTTTGGTCCTCAGAATTTCATGTAAGTTTTTTCTTAGGAAGAAAATAATTACTTCAAAAGGAACCGCCTTTTCTTTACTCAAGTTTGTTTCAAACTCTAGAACCTGATCATTTTTGACTAGTCGGGTACGTATGATTTTTCCTGTATAGCTGTTTGTTATTCGGAACCTCTTCCGTAAATCTGTTTCCTCATACCATTTTGGAATTCCGGAAATTGCATCAAACCAGAGCATCTTTCGGGTAAACACTTCTCCATCATTTTTCACGTTTTCATTTTTTTCAACAATGAAACGGGAACCTTCCTTTTTCAATGTTTCGTAGTTAAAATGACTCATTCCTGTTATCTCTGAGCTCTCCAAATTAAAGTGCTGAAAAGTAGACTTGGTTCCCGGAAGCAATTCATTGATGTAGCTTCTCTGAGCAAAAATTTTAGTATTAGCTATCAGAAAAACAGATATGTATAGGCAAAAAATAAATTTTGATTTGTTCCACTTAATATTTATTTGCTTCATCAGAATTGAGCTCCTTCGCATTTTCTGCAAATATTCCAACTAGTTTTTATATGGGATACATCCACAAGGCACTGTCGACAAACAACTTCTTTGCAGCGATGGCAAACCATTTTGTGTGCTTGGTAGCGTGACAAAACTTTACCGCAAATATTGCAATTTTCAGCAAGTCTTCTCACTTTATTTTACTAGTTTCTAATTTTTTCATTTTCTCAAAGTTCATTAGAAAAATAACATTTTTTAAAAATTCTAAATTATTTTCTGGTATGGTGAAGAACGGTAATTTAGGATTAATACTGTAAATCATACTTTTGTTCTGACCTAGAAATTTATTTTCAAATCATTGAATCACGATGTCTGAAAATTTTGCAGAAATCATGTGAAAAGATACATTCATTCAAGAACACATAAAAGATCATCTCTCACTTTTTTAAATAGTAGTAATCCATTATTATTACAATTTGTATTTTCTGAAGCAAGTACAATGAAAAAGTTAGTTTATTGACTTACTTGTTTAATGAAATTAATTGTTAATTTTTTTTCTTTTTTAACATATTTTCGTAGACAGAGACAGTAATTCGGAACGTTGGTTTTTGCTAAGTTTTGTTCATACAAATTATTTTTTTATTGCTTTGTCTCTAGAAAAGCTTTAAATGGATTTGATTTTGCAAAAAGAGTTTGCTTAAATTTTACTGTAGGTAATAATAATGGTGAAAGCCTCAAAACGTAAAATTAACAAATAACTAAGTTGTCATGGAAGATATAAAGCGTCTTTTATTGGAGGAAAAGGCGACACTACTCTCTAGGATTCAGGAGAAAACAGGAAATAAAAACGAAATTAATAAGGATATAGGTGACGCTATCGATTCTTCTGTAGAAGAACAAAAACTGGAGTTAGATTTGTTACTGCAAGATAGAGAGCAGTCAAGACTTACAGGAATTGAGATTGCCCTTAAACGAATGGAAACAGATGACTTTGGATACTGTGACGAATGCGGAGAATCAATTTCGAAGAAGCGGTTGCTGGCCTTCCCACTGGCAAGAATGTGTATTAATTGTCAGTCAAATGAAGAACGCAGCCGACTCGCTCAAAATGCATTTTCACGTGCAGACTATTCCAGTCAAATACTAGTTGATGATTGATTAGCTTTAAGCACTAAGTATTTTGCATTTATAGTATAAACTGTCAAAAAACCTGCCTGAATTCCTTAAAGGGATACATAATCTCGTTTATTATGTGTCTTAAAAAAGTAATCCTAAGAGAAAAGTGTCAGATTTTTTGGTTTTTAATCCCTGCACTTTATGGCCAATCTGCTGAGTTATGATGCCAGTCAGTTGCTGGCTTTTATTCT
>CAZOTX010000071.1:0-6636 GCA_964582835.1 uncultured Pseudomonadota bacterium
GGCATCATCGCAAATAAATCACGGATTGGATCAAGGACTTTAGTGTAAGTTGCAGGATTGCTGCGGGGAGTCCGGCCAATCGGTGCCTGGTCAATTTTTATAACACGGTCTATATTTTCGAGACCAGAAATTTTTTTGTATTGACCTGGTTCGTCTTTGCTTCCAGGATTTAGGTAGCAGTATAAGGCCTTTTTGAGAATACCATCAATCAAAGAGGATTTTCCTGAACCGGAAACTCCTGCCACAGCAACAAAAATTCCAAGAGGAATCTCGCAGTTAATATTATTTAGATTATTGAAACTAGCACCTTGAATATTTATTTTTTTCCCGGAAGGTCGTCGACGTTTTGTAGGAACGGAAATTTGTTCTTTGCCGGAAAGAAATTTTCCTGTAACAGATTCTTGAGCTTCGATTATTTTTTGCAAGGAACCTTCTGCTGTAATATATCCTCCGTCTTGCCCTGCTGTTGGACCGATGTCCACCAAATGATCGGCTGATCCAATTGTTTCCTCGTCATGTTCAACCACAAGTACAGTGTTTCCACGGTCTCGTAATTTTTTTAAAGTACGAATAAGTTTTTTATTATCACTCTGGTGAAGTCCGATAGATGGTTCATCCAGCACATAAAGTACACCTTGCAATCCTGCCCCTAGCTGAGAAGCAAGCCGGATACGTTGCCCTTCTCCTCCAGAAAGGGTTGCAGCTGAACGCTCAAGTGTCAGATAACCTACCCCTACATCATTTAGAAAATTCAGGCGGTCCCAGATTTCCCGGAAAATGTCACGTCCAATCTTTTTCTCAGAATCAGTTAGCTTTAAATTTTCAAAAAAATTGACTGAATCTTCAATTGATTCTCTGGAGAGGGTATAGATATTTTGGCCGTGAAATCTTACTGCCAGGGCCATTTTGTTAAGACGCCGACCCTCACAGTCACGACAAATTGAGGTATGTTGAAATTTTTCAAGCGGGCCTTTTACAAAACGAAAAACAAACTGTAAGATAGGAATAAAACCGGCCCATTGTTTTTTTTCGAGTTTGTTGAGAAATTGACCTGGGAAACGAAAAATATTAGAAACACCAAGTTTCATTTTGGTGTTTCCATACAAAATCAACTGTCGCTGCTCGACAGATAAATTTTTCCACAAAGTTTTGTCGTTTATCTCAAATTTATCGAGCAGGCTACTAACATGCCGTTGATCTATTTTTGTATAAAGTAAATTACCTTTTTCCGAAAAACATTGAATTGCCCCTGATGCAATTGAAAGTTCTGGATTACAAAGTTTCTCTTCAGAAAATGTACTTAACTGACCGATTCCGTTACAGGCTGAACATGCTCCCTGTGGTGCATTAAAGGAAAATAAGCGGGGCTCCATTTCCGGTAGAGCAATTTGACAACTGGGACAGGCCATCAACTGACTAAACAAATGATCTTTGTCTGGGATATCTTCCTGTTGAGTTTTTATATCATTATTAGCACTTCTCTTACCGTAATGTAAAATAGCCAAACCGCTTCCCAGCAACAGAGCTTTTTCCACACTTTCTGTAAAACGACTTTTTTCTTCAACAGTTATTTTTAGTCGATCAACAACCAGTTCAATGGAATGTTTCTCATAACGAGCAAGCTGGATATCTTCATCAAGCCTACGGACTTCACCATCAATTCTAGCTCGAACGTAACCTTCGGAGGCCCAATCATCGAGTTCTTTGCGATACTCCCCTTTACGCTCCTGCACCATAGGAGCCAGAATCATGCAGGCTTCATTCAGGGCATCCACATAGGCATAGTCAGTGATTTGTTCGGGAGTTTGCGAGGTAATGCGGGTACCGCATTCAGGACAATGTGGCTTCCCCAAACGCGCATAAAGAAGGCGATAATGATCATATATTTCTGTAATAGTTCCAACAGTTGATCGAGGATTGCGGTTTACAGTTTTCTGATCTACAGAAATAGTAGGACTCAATCCTTCGACATGTTCTACTTTTGGTTTGTCGGTTTGCCCCAAAAATTGGCGGGCATAAGCAGAAAGGGACTCCACGAATCTACGCTGTCCTTCTTTGAAAATCGTATCAAATGCCAGTGATGATTTTCCTGAACCACTGACTCCAGTAAAAACTGTCAATGAGTCACGGGGGATGTTAAGGCTGACATTTTTTAGATTGTGTTCTGATGCACCTATAACGACTAATTGATCGGCTTCTTCTTGAGACATGAAAAACTGGGGATTTGCTTGATAGGAATTTTAGCTGTTTTTATTGTTTATTTTGTGATTAGTATGACAGGAATTTTTTAGAGCAACAAGATGGAATTAATATTAAAATCAAGCAGAATTTGTATGTTAAAAAACTAATATTGATACACCAACATTTATTATTGACCATATTTTCAGGAAGCTGTAAAACTTATTTGTATTTAATTATTATTAAAAATTATTTAGGAAGTTCGATATGAAATCTTTACCAGATCAGGCACATGTCGTCATTATCGGCGGCGGAGTAATCGGATGCAGTGTTGCTTATCATCTAACAAAACTTGGTTTTAAAGATGTGGTTTTGCTGGAACGCAAAGATTTGACCTGCGGAACAACATGGCATGCAGCCGGACTCGTTGGTCAATTACGGGCTACAAAAAACATGACCAAACTAGCACAGTATACTAGTGAGCTTTACGCCACTTTGGAAAACGAAACCGGTCAAGCCACCGGTTTTAAACAAAACGGATCTATCAGCGTTGCTCAGGATTCAGAGCGATTTGAAGAACTCAAACGTGGGGCATCAATGGCCAAATGTTTTGGTCTAGAAGTGGAGGTTATTTCTCCTCGTGAAGCACGTGAAGTGTACCCGCTACTTAATATAGATGATCTCGTGGGGGCTGTATTTTTACCCAAAGATGGACAGACTAATCCAATTGATGTAACTCAGGCCATGGCCAAGGGGGCAAAAATGCATGGTGCACAAATTTTCGAAAACATGCGAGTTTCTGGAATAAACACTAAAGACGGACACGTGACTGGAGTAGATGTGGTATTCCCATCTCTTCGAAGTGAGGATGTTGAAGAATTCGAAACCAAAAATATTTGTGCAGAAATAGTGGTTAACTGTGCTGGACTTTGGGGCAGGCAGGTTGGAAAAATGGCAGGAGTAAACATACCACTTCATGCAGCAGAGCATTTTTATATTGTTACAGAAGATATCAGTTTACCTTCAACTCTTCCAGTTTTGCGGGATCCTAGCGGGTGGATATATGCAAAAGAAGATGCGGGTAAAATGCTAGTAGGCTGTTTTGAACCTGAGTCGAAACCACGTCCTCTGGACACTATTCCAGAAAATTTTTCATTTGGCAAATTTGATGAAGATTGGGATCATTTTGAGCCGTCAATGCTGAATGCAATTCATCGTATTCCAAAATTAGAGGATGCCGGAATTCAAACCTTTTTCAATGGTCCCGAAAGTTTCACTCCTGACGACCGTTACATTTTGGGTGAGGCTCCAGAACTTAAAAACTTCTATGTTGCAGCCGGATTTAACTCAATCGGCATTCAATCAGCTGGAGGGGCAGGAAAAGTACTTTCCGAATGGATAGCCAAGGGATATCCACCTATGGATTTATGGGATGTTGACATACGCCGATTTCATTCATTTCAGGGCAATTCATGCTATTTGAAAGAACGTACCAAGGAAGCATTGGGATTACTCTACGCCATGCATTGGCCTTTTCGACAACCAGAATCCAGCAGGGGAGTGCGCAAGTCAGTTTTGCATGACCGCTTGGAAAAAGCCAAAGCGTGTTTTGGTGAAATGTCTGGTTGGGAACGTGCAAACTGGTTTGCACTGAAAGGTACTAGGGCCTGTTATGAATACAGTTATTCTCGTCAAAATTGGTTTGAGGCATCTGCATCAGAACATCGGGCTGCACGGGAAAAAGTAGCTTTATTCGATATGTCTTCCTTTGCAAAATTCATGGTACAGGGACATGATGCGGAAAAAGTACTCAACTTAATTTGTGCCAACGATATTGCTGTTTCTCCCGGAAAAACAGTTTACACTTCGTGGCTCAATGACCGAGGAGGTATCGAATCTGATTTAACTGTAACTCGTTTACAAGAAAATGTTTTTCTAATTGTAACGGCAGGTGCCAGTCAAATTCGTGATCTGGCCTGGCTACATAAAAATACTCCTGAAACTGCTCATATGACTGTTACTGATGTGACTTCAGGATATACTGTTTTAAGTTTGATGGGACCAGAATCACGGAAATTACTATCAAAACTTACTACGGCAGAATTATCAAATGACGCATTCCCGTTTGGTACAGGACAGGAAATCGAAATCGGCTACACAACGGCACTTGCCCTGCGAATGACCTACGTTGGTGAATTGGGTTGGGAAATTTATGTGCCTACTGAATTTGCTCAGGACATCTACGATAAAATTCTTAAAGCCGGAACAAAACATGGTTTAAAACTATCGGGAATGCACGCACTCAATTCTTTACGTTTGGAAAAAGCTTTCCGGCACTGGGGACACGATATTGTGGACGAGGATACGCCTTTAGAAGCTGGTCTCGGTTTTGCGGTAAATTTTGAAAAACCGGGAGGTTTCATTGGCCGTGACACACTTTTGCGACAAAAAGAGAAATTTTCCAAATCAAAAAACGGAACAGTGAATAAACGACTGGTGCAGTTTGCCTTAGAAAATCCTGAACCTATGCTTTATCATAATGAACCGATTTGGTGCAATGACAAAATTGTTGGAGACCTCACATCTGGAATGTACGGTCACACAATTGGAACCAGCCTCGGAATGGGTTATGTCTCCAACCAAGATGGTGTTACCAAAGATTTTCTTGAATCAAGCATTTTTGAAATAGAAGTTGCTGGAGAGCGGCATCGAGCACGGACTTCTTTGAAGGCTTTTTACGATCCCAAAAGTTTACGGGTGAGAATGTAGAATATATACTATTTTATAAAATTGTTCGATATTGGAAAAAAATTTTAAGCTTTTACACAGTTATCCAATTGAGATACACGTGAGGCCATAAAGTAGAAGCGCATATAGTGAGTAGTGTTTTTGGGATGACTGGCCCCTGATGGCAATACTATTCCCTCAGCTACACTCCTTGTCAAGTCGTGGGTAGAACAACCCTTGTCATCGGCTATTACTTCTTTCAAACCCTGAGACATCCCGTGAATACTTGCGGGAAGTAAAGTTAAAACAAATTCCTTCACACAGATATCTGTACAGAAGTCTAATACCAGTACATTCCCTACATTTTTTTTAGATCTGTCCGGCTGAAACCATCAAAGATACCTTTTCTTTAGAAGTTTGAAGAGCGAGATTACCAGGTTTTAAATAATTTAAAATCTTAAGTTATTTATTATCAAAATAGCATCAGAATTGACTCAGATTAGAGTAATTGGACATAAATTTTCTAATATGAATACAACAAGTTTCAGCAAAAAATTCAATCTTCATACTCATAAGAAAGTTGCCCGCAAATTTTTTTTGATGTAAGATGCATATTAATTTATCTTCCAAAAACAATTCAAATAGTAATGTTCACTCACCTTCATCTTCACACGCAATATTCTCTGCTTGAGGGAGCAATTCGAATAAAAGATCTAGTTACTACACTCAAAAAAAATGGATTTGAGTCCTGTGCTATTACCGACCATGGGAACATGTTTGGTGCAATTGAATTTTACCATGCCTTGAAAAAAGAAGGCCTAAAACCAATTATTGGTATGGGTGCATCTGTCATAGATGATGGGCCAGTAGAAAATTCAAATGAATCCGAACCCACAAAAATTTCTATCGGACAGACTCAATTTCTTTGTCAGAATCGTCTTGGTTATCATAATCTGGGTTTCCTGGCAAGCCTCAGCTATACTGGAGGAAAAGTGAAAGGAGTACCCTGTATAAATCACAAAATTCTGGAAAAATATAACGAAGGTTTGATTGCTCTAAGTGGTGGAATGGAAGGACAGGTCAACAAACATTTTTTAGAAGGACGTCAAGATGAAGCACGTCGTGTAGCTCTTTGGTACAGAGATATTTTTAAAAATCGCTATTACATTGAACTTCAGAATACAGGACTCCCAGAACAAGAGGAATTGAACAAAAATTTAATACTTCTTGGACATGAACTTGATATTCCACTAGTTGGAACAAATGATTGCTTTTATCTCACTCCGGAAGAAGCTGAGGCACAATATATCCTCTGGCTAATGGGTTTGCAGCGCAGAGTGACAGATGAAGGCGTTCCTGTTCAGCTTGGAAACCAGCGTTACCTAAAAAGTCCCGATGAAATGCTCTCTGCATTTGCAGAACTTCCGCTAGTTGCATTGGATAATACTAGCAAAATTGCAGAACAATGTGATTTATCACTCGAAAATAATAAAACATTTCTACCACAGATTTCTACAAGGGAATCAGAAACTCTTGATTCAAAACTGCGCGAAGATGCCGAAAATGGATTGAAAAATCGTCTAACAAAACTTTATGCTCTTTATGTACCGAATGAATCTTTTGAAGAATTTCAGAAGCCTTACTATGAGCGTTTAAGTTTTGAACTGGAGGTGATCATTCAAATGGAATTTCCAGGCTATTTTTTAATTGTTTCAGAATTTATCAAATGGG
>CAZOTX010000072.1:0-6591 GCA_964582835.1 uncultured Pseudomonadota bacterium
TATTGACTGATGCAGAAAGAATCAACCTGTTGGCAACGGATCTGGAACTTCAGGACTTCATCCGAAAGCAGGCTTTTTTTCAAAAAAACGGGCAATTTGATTATGATACTTATGAAGCTGTTTTAAGCCAAAACAGGATTGTACGACATGAATACGAAGGATCTCTTAGGGCGGACCTTTTACTAGCAAAGAAACAACAGTTGCTTGGTACAGGTCTGATAATCAGTTCAAGGGAGGTTGAACAAACTTACCGCATAGACTTTGAGGAAATTGAAGTAGAGTATGTGTATTTTGATCCAAATCTTTTTATTAAAAAAACAACCGTAAATGAAGCAGATCTAAGAATTTTTTATCAGGAGCATCCGGAAGAGTTTCAGACTTCAGATCAATTCAAAATAGAATTTTTTATACTTTCATCAGATCATTTCAAAAAATTTGTCAAGGTACGTGAGCGTGAAGTACGCCGTTACTATAATAAAAATACTGATAAATATTTTACACCGCCGGAAATAAAAGCACGCCACATTCTTTTGAAACTTCCTCAGGATGCAACTAAAGAAAAACAAATTGAAAAACAGGAGAAACTGCAAAAAATACTCACAAAAATAAAATCTGGTGCATCATTTGAGGAGTTGGCAAAAGTGCATTCTGAAGATGGTACTGCTGCAGATGGTGGCGATTTGGGTTGGTTTAAGCCTGGAGAAATGGTACCAGCTTTTGAAACCGCTGCTTTTGCTCTGAAAGCCGGGGAAGTGAGCAGTATAGTAAATTCTCCATTTGGACTACACCTTATAAAAGTCGAAGAACATAAGGAGGGAATTACAAAATCTTTGGAAGAATCTCGAGTTGAAATAACAGATATTCTTACTGAAAGCCGGGCTCAAAAACGGCTCAGTAAAGAACTTGAAAGACTTTCAGGACTTGCTGGAGAGTCATTTGAAGAAGAATCTAAGAAATTAAACCGTGAGGTACAAATAACCAAGTGGTTTGACAAATCTCAAGTAATACCCGGACTTGGATCAGCTTCAGGACTCGTTACAGAGTTGCTGAGACGGGAACCTGGAGAGATGGGCGTCTGGAAACGTAATCCTATTTTGGGTCATGTGATCTACCGCCTCACTCAGGTTAAAGAACCCTTTACCCTGGATCTGGAAGATGCAATTGTAGATGTAGAGAATGCAGTACGCTTAGAAAAAGCCAGATCTCTAGCACTTGAATCTGCAAAAAAGTCTTTAATAGAAGTTAAAAACGGTGAGACAATAGAACGTCTTGCAGCCAAACTTGGACTAAAAACAAAAACTTTGACCTTTAGAGCAAACACTCGATTCCTACCTGATGTGGGGGATAACAAAGAATTTCGTAAAGTTAGTTTGAAACTAAATCAAAATCGACCTTTCGGATTAAGTCTGAATGACAATCGCGCTGACCTAATCCACTTCAAACAACGTACTCTTGATTTAGAAAATGCAGAAGATCAGAAAAACAAAGTTAGGTCTCAGCTTCGTCAAAATTTGCAGCAAGCACTGCTCAAAAAAGAACTGAAGCGCTTGAGAGAAGCAGCAAAGATTGAGATCATCAACTCAGTGTTCCAAACACCTGATGCCTAATTTTTTTGACTCTCCAATTAAAGTTTTGTTCATTGATCATTAATTATTTTTCACTACTGACTGGTCTTTGTTCGTTTATAAATAATCACCGAAAATGCCTCGCCTTCACTATTCAAACCGCCTGGAATGTCTAATTGAGCCATTATCACAACAGCTCGAAAAACGTGATCCTTTTGATACCGTAGAGATCGTGGTGCCTAATTTCAGTTTAGAGAAATGGATCTCTCTAAAACTCGCACAATTTCATGGTATTGCAGCAAACTTACATTTTATCACGCTCGAAAATGCTATCAACGAAGGTTTGAAAAAAAAATTGAGAGATCGATTTTATACCCTGCTGAAACCCGAAACCACACATTGCATAGTCTTGGAAGTCTTACGAGAAAAGTTGAAAACTGATGATCCTCTATGGCAACCGGTTCGTAGTTACATTACTACAAATTCAAGACTTAGTCCGGAAGCAAGGGAACATAGACTGTATCAGTTGGCAGGTCGCTTAACTTATTTATTCATGGAATATGAACTTTCCCGGAACGACGAAATTATAACTTCCTGGATGGCTGGACGAAATGCGCTCGATCCAGACCCACTCAGTACAGAAACCTGGCAGAGGGAACTCTGGACTGAACTTTTTGGCCCAGAAGGAAATGTTACGCGTCATAACCATAGTGCACGTAAATCAAAGTCAACAGAATTCCAGAAGGAACTTTATACATTACCGCAGATTTACCGGTTTTACAGTATGAAACCAAAACAGCAAAATTTAATACTCAGTTCTAAATCCTTAAATGAAAAATTAAAGCCTTTACATATTTTTGGTGTATCCTATCTTTCTAGATTTCACCAAAAAGCTCTTACTGAGCAGTTATCAAATCTGCGAGAAGTTCATGTCTATACTCTTAATCCTTGTATGGAATTTTGGGAGGACGTACAAAGTTTAGGAGAATCTAAAGGCGCTGCTCACAGGCCCCTGGAAGTAAGCCGCCTTCGTTTTGGGGAAAATGTAACTTTGTCGGAGAAAGAAATTGAATTGGGCGAATTGTTTGAGGATGAAGAAGATAATCCATTTTTACAGGCTTGGGGACTGCCCGGTCGTGAAAACATAAAACTTCTAAATCAATGGAGCGCATGGACTTTTGAACCATGGTTTTCGGATATTGATTCTGAAGAGGCACTAACAGAATCTTCATCTACTCCTCACCATAGCGTCCTTAGTAAATTGCAGCAAGACATATTGTTTAGGGAACCACGCCGTGTGTCAAAGCTTAATTTGAAGCAGGATGAAAGTATAGTTGTTCTTGCCTGTGCAAATCCAAGACGTGAGGTTGAGGCAGTGGGAAATTTGATTTGGCACTTGATTCGAAAAGATCAAAATTTAAAACTAAATGAATGTGCACTTATCGTAAATGACATGAAACTTTATCAACATGAAATAGAACAGGTATTTGAAAGCATTTACAGTATACCATACCACTTGATTGATGGTGTGAGTGGGAGCGTAAGCCGTTTGGAGGATGCAGCAATTTCCCTTTTGGGTTTATGCTTCACAGAATACACACGTAGGGATGTTTTTAGTTTAATCAACAATCCATGTTTTCTGCAAAAATTTGAAGATAACAGTTCAGAAAGAAAAGATTCATTTGGTGAGCAGCTCCAAAAAAAACAATGGCTTCAGTGGGCAGATGAACTAAATATTTTTTACGGCATCGACAGAGAGTCACAGAAAGAGAAGGGATACCTCCATTTAGAGTATGATATTTACAACTGGGAACAGGCCTTCCATAGACTAACATTGGGCGAAATGGTATCTATAGAAGAGGGTGAAGGTATTTATTCAAATGGGAATCAACAAACTGTACCGTTTGACTTTGCAGAAGAATGGAGCACTGAAGCTGCACGTTTTATCTTAATAGTTCGATCTTTAATCGCCGATACCAGAGACTTACCTAAATGGGAATTGTGTGGAAAAGATTGGGGGCTCTATCTGGAAACTCTGCTCAAAACATATCTCAAACCAATTGGGATAATTGATGAAGAAGTATTTCAAAATTTGTTGAAAAATGTGCGTGCTTTTAGTGATTTAGACTTAGGAAATGGAAGTGTTCCACGCCAGTTTAGTTTCAACACCATTTTTGAATTCTTCAAGCAAAAGCAACAGTCTGCGACAGTAAATTACGGAAATTATTTAGCCGAAGGGATCACCGTCTCATCATTTAAACCAATGCGTCCGATTCCATTTAAAGCAGTTTTTTTGTTAGGTATGGGCGAGGGTTTGTTTCCGACGCCTTATCAGCGTGATACCTTGGATTTGAGACACATTCCTGTAACTCTTAATCAAACTTTAAAGAATAAATCCATCCGGGAGCGCCGATTAGGTGACGTGTCAGTCACTGAACGAGATCGCTACATGTTTTTGGAAACTTTGGTTTCCACAAAAAAACATTTAGTTCTGAGTTACGTATCCAGAAACGATCGTACAGATGATGAGCTTAATCCTTCATCAATAATCCAAACTTTAATCGATGAACTGGACAGTGGATATTTGAAAGAAAAATTTGAAATAATTCGTCATCCACTTAAACCATATTCTCTGGATTATTTTCCAGAACTATCTGCACAAAATTTTGGCTCTGCCAACAATCAAGATGCTGCACCAAAAAACCAATACCCAAATTACGATCCGGCTGCATTTCGTCAAGCTCGGGCATTCAGGATAAGGGAGTTATTCGATCTGCATTCCCAAAGTTTCGGATCTTCTAACAGGTTTCACAGGATTTCACCAGATTGGCTTTCAACTGAAGTAAGGGATCTAATTACAACAGATGCTTTTAGTATTAAAGAAGGGGTATCTTTTCTGGATAAGAAACTTTCTACTGTAACATTTTCCAGACTTAGAAAATTTCTCGAATCACCACTACAGTCTACTGCAGGCCATTTACTAGGTCTTTCTGAAGATGAAAAAGATGTCAGCGAAATAGTTGATGAGCCTCTTGTTTTAGAACGAATGAGAGAATGGTTACTGCTGCGGAAGGTTTGGAACAGTGCCCTGAATGCGCCTGCAAAAGATACACAGCTAAAATCACAACCGGAGTGGAACAATTTTTATCAATTACAAGCACAACGTATGGAATTACAGGGAATAATGCCAACCGGAATTTTCAGAAAAGCAATGCAGAATCGGCATCTACGTATTCTTAAAAGCTGGGAAAAACAACTCAATTCGGTACTCAAAACTGATTGGTGCACTGTGCAAAAAAATATTTGCCAGTTTAATTTCGGTGCAGTCAGAAAAGGAAATTTTAAAAAAGGACTTAATTGCACAGAAAGAATTTTGCCACAGGTTAATTTTAAAAAAGTTTGTCCAGAACTGCCAGATAATAAAAACATGTGTTTCAATGTTCAAGGAGAAACGGAATGGTGGTACAAAAATGAATTAGGCAAACATTACGTTATTCACTTTAGTGAACGTGAAAGTAAAGACAAAGTCTGGCTACGCCATTTCATAGATGTACTTGTACTGCTTGTAGCAGAAATAATTCAGGAATACACAGAAGTTACGGGATTATGCATTACAGGCGAAGGAAAGCTAAAATCCAGAATAATTAATTTGCCTTCCCGGCAAAAAGCTCAAGATTATTTGGTCAATTTGCTGTATGCAATGAATACTGAGAATGCAGCTGTGTTGATGCCTGTAGAATCTGTATTGGAATTAACAAAGGAAAACTTGACAAATGAGGATTATAATTCAAGATTTAAAGACTGGATGGACAGCAAACTGAACTCATCCAAAGAAAATCTTGGAATAAGTTCCCAATTCGGGCCAGTTAAATTTTTAAATGACGTTAATTATCCTGAAAATCCATTTCAATTGATGAACAGTCGTTTTAACTTGTTTTTTGAAACAGTTTTGACTTCAAAAAAATAACCGATATGGAAAATCATCTCAAACAAATGCAGATTTTGATGGAAGGGGGAGTTCCGTTTATATCAGTAACACTTGTTGATGTTAAAGGTAGCACACCTCGTGCCCAAGGGGGGAAAATGCTGGTCACATCAACGGGGCTCCATTCTGGAACAATTGGAGGAGGGTTGGTGGAGGCAAAGGCACTTGAGTTTTCTCTAGATTTTTTAGCTAGAACTAACCCCGCAGAGCAAACAAGATTTGTTGATTGGAACCTCAACCGAGATGCAGGAATGAGTTGTGGTGGTTCAGTTAAACTTTTTTTTGAGCGTTTCAATACTAATTCCTGGGAAATAATTATTTTTGGGGCTGGTCATGTTGCACAAAACCTAATACCATTGTTACTGACTCTTGATTGCCAACTGACTTGTCTTGACACTAGGAAGGAGTGGTTGGATAAATTGCCCAAAACTCCAAAACTAAAGAAACTTTGTTTAGAAAATCTTCCAGAATATGTTGAAGATACCCCCGAAAAAGCGTTTGTTTTGATAATGACAAAGGGGCACAGGAGTGATTTTAACGTAGCAAAACAATTTCTTACTAGGTTTGAGTTACCTTTTTTAGGGGTAATTGGAAGCCGTTCCAAAGCTGCAACTTTAAAAAAAGAGCTGAAAAAAGAAGGCCTCAGCAAAGAACAAACTGAACGACTCGTTTGTCCTATCGGGTTTTCATTTGGAGGGAATCATCCGCAGGAAATTGCCCTCAGTATCACCGCTCAACTCCTCCATGAACGGGACAAACTTTTTGGAAAAACGCATCTCCGCAACCCCGTACCTGAAAAATTATGAACCAAATAAGCCTTAGTCTGCCCAACTGGATTAATTCGTTTTTAAATGAATATCCAAAAATAATTACTGAGCCTGAAAAACAAATGCGTTTCGTCCTTGCCTTGACGGAACGAAACATACGAGAAGAAACGGGCGGACCATTTGGTTCCGCTGTTTTTGAAAGGGATTCCGGGAAAATGGTATCTGTTGGGGTCAACGTAGTTGTTCACCAAAACTGCTCTGCTGCACATGCAGA
>CAZOTX010000073.1:0-6518 GCA_964582835.1 uncultured Pseudomonadota bacterium
ATTCAACTTCAACCAGATAACGGAAAGGTTTTATTTCATAAAATTCTTCCTGCCACGCACGAAAAAATACTGTAGTTTCATCTGACAAAACATGTGGCAGGAATAATTCTAAATGTGAATAAAGCAGGTTAAGCCCCATACTTCCACCGTTCATTCTCCATCCACCTGGGCTTTCAAACCAAGCGTCTTCTTTTAATTTGTGAAATTGAAATGACTTAATATCAAGAAAATTTTCCTGGTTGAGGTAAGTATGATGTATTTCTGATGCATCATCAAATGCCAGTATATTCGAAGAGTCTGGTCCGGGAAATAAAATTAAAAAGACCACGATCAAAAAAGCAAAAGTTAAAAGTTTCTGCAATCTGTATATGAGCATCTTTTTATGCTACTTAGGTTTGACCAGTATGCTCCTGTTCCAGCTTTAACCATGTGTCCCGTAGGGTTACTGTCCGGTTAAAGACTAAAGCTTCCGGACTGGAGTCTTTTGAATCTACACAAAAATAACCAATACGTTCAAACTGAAAAACATCTACAGGTTTGGCTTTCAGTAATCCGGGTTCCACCCTGCATGATTTTAAAGTTTCAATGGAATCTGGATTTAGGTCACTGAGGAAATTACCATTAGGATCACCACTTCCTGGCTCTGGATTTGAGAAAAGTCGGTCATACAATCTAACTTCAACAGGTATAGACTGCTGAATTGAGACCCAATGGATGATACCTTTTACCTTACGACCTTCAGCTTTTCCTCCAGATCTAGTTGCTTGGTCGTATGTGCAGTGTAGTTCGCTTACATTCCCGTTAGTGTCAAAAATAACTTCTTCGCAGCGAATGACGTATGCGAAACGCAGTCGCACTTCTTTCCCAGGGGAGAGCCTGAAATATTTTGATGGTGGATCTAAGCGGAAATCTTCCTGGTCAATAAAAATTTCTCTTGTAAAAGGTACTTTGCGAGTACCCATTTCAGAATTTTTTGGGTGCTGTGCCGGTTCAAATTCTTCTACTTTACCTTCCGGATAATTTGTGATTACAACTTTTAAAGGACGTAAAACAGCCATTGCTCGAGGTGCGGTTTTATCCAGTTCTTCGCGAGCACAGTCTTCGAGTACACTCATATCAATATTGTTTTCACTTTTCGAAATTCCGATCCGCTCACAAAACAGTCGTATTGCAGAAGGGGGATAACCACGGCGGCGTAATCCGGAAAGAGTTAACATTCGGGGATCATCCCAACCATGAACATGTTGTTCTTCAACAAGTTGAATTAACCGACGTTTGCTCAAGACTGTATAACGTAGATTGAGTCTTGAAAATTCTATTTGTCTTGGAAAACAAGGTGCACTCACCTCACCCAAAATCCATTCGTACAATGGCCGATGGTCTTCAAATTCAAGAGTACAGAGCGAATGAGTTACCCCTTCCAGCGCATCAGATAAACCATGTGTAAAATCATAAAGTGGATAAATACACCATTGGTTAGCGGTACGCTGATGTGAAATTTTACGTATTCTGTAAAGTACTGGATCACGGAGATTTAAGTTCGGAGCAGCCATGTCAATTTTTGCCCTTAAAACATGAGTTCCATCTTCAAATTCTCCATCGCGCATTTGCCTAAAAAGTGTTAAATTTTCTTCAACACTTCTCTCCCTGAAAGGGCTGTTCTTTCCGGGTTCCTTAAGTGTTCCACGAAGTTCTCTGATTGAATCTGCGTTCTGACTTTCAACGTAGGCTTTCCTATTTTTGATAAGTTCTACAGCAAATGAATAAAGCTGTTCAAAATAATCTGAAGCATGAGTAAGTAGTTCTCCCCAGTCAAATCCCAACCAGCGTACGTCCAGTAAAATTCCTTCTACATATTCCTCATCTTCTTTGACAGGATTAGTGTCATCAAAACGCATGTAGCATCTACCTTCAAACTCTTTTGCAATACCAAAATTCAGACATATTGATTTTGCGTGGCCAATATGTAAGTGTCCATTTGGTTCGGGTGGGAAACGGGTAACAACGATCTGATGTTTACCTGAATCTAAATCTTTCCTAATTACTTTGCGGATAAAATCAGTTGAAGGAGAGAGTAATGGGTTTGCGTCTTTCATTTTTTAAAGAAAAAAGGTTATCTTTTTAAATTTAGATATTTGGTGTCGGATGTAAAAATTACCTGAACGAATTTTTCTACTGCCTTACTAGCAAGTCTCCCATATAGATTAATCATCTTTTCAAGCCAGTATAAAAAAGAAATAATGACATTTCGATTGAAGGAAAGAAATGCTGAAAATCTACTATACCAAAATTATCAATTTTTGTCTCTAAGGTTTAAAAGACTATGAGGATTTTAGGAATTTTTGAATACTGTCAATGATGAAAGAGACGTATTCCGGAATAGGCCATGACCATTCCATATTCATCGGCTGCAGCAATGACCTCTTCGTCTCGGTTGCTTCCTCCAGGCTGAAGAACATATTCAACACCACGTTTTGAGGCCTGATCAATATTGTCGCGAAAAGGGAAAAAAGCGTCTGAGGATAAACTAACACCTTTAAGTTTGGCAAGCCATTCCGCTTTTTCAGAATGGGATATATCTTTTGCTGGAGAACTTAACTTACTTTTCCAGGAACGAAGTTCGTGTTCAGTCATTCCTCCATCTATGAAAAGAATGCGTGCATTTGTACGCTCAACGTTACTGATTTGTTTCTGAAAAGCTAGATTTCGAACTTTAGGATGCTGCCGCAAAAACCATGTTTCGGCTTTTCGTCCTGCCAGTTTGGTACAGTCAACCCGGCTTTGCTGTCCCGCTCCAATGCCAATCAATTGTCCTTCTAGTGCATAAGCCACAGAATTAGACTGAGTATATTTCAGTGCAATTGAGGCCAAAATTAAATCACGACGTGCCTCGGATGGAATATTAATTTTTTTTGTTACAACTTTAGTAAATAAAGAATTTTCATTGATTTTAATTGTATTCCTCAATTGTGTAAAACCAAGTCCACAAACCTCTCTGTATTCAATTTCGGGTGCTCTAAATTCAGAGTCTACTTGTAATATTAAGTACTTCCCAGACTTTTTTTCTTTAAGTAGTTTTAATGCATTTTCTTCAAATTCTGGTGCAATTATTCCATCTGAAACTATTTTACGAATAAGCTTAGCAGTACTCAAATCAACTTTTCGACTGAGTGAGATAAAATCACCAAAAGAAGATCGTGGATCTGATCCACGCGCTTTGATATATGCTATTGCTAGCTCAGAAAGTTCCTGATCTTTGCATTCGTAAACTTCCTGCAATGTTTCATTAAGAGGAGTACTTACGGCTACCCCGGCAGGACTAACATGTTTGAAGGAAGCTGCAGCAGGAAGCCCGAGAGATTCATCAAGTTCATACACCAACTGCCATGCATTTAATGCGTCTAGTAAATTAATGTAACCCGGTTTCCCGTTAAGTATAGAAAACGGGAATTGTCGATCTTTAAGTGAGTGAATTGCGGCTGGCTTTTGATGGGGATTGCAACCATATTTGAGATCAAATTGCTGTAAATAAGGTTTGTTATTTGAATTCATTAAATTCTAAATTCTCTAAGTTTAAGGCGGGATATTAATACTTACACTTTGATGTTAGCTCTTCAAACTCAAAGATTCAAGGATTCAATAGATTAACTTGAGGTCAAAAAATAAATCTGAAATAGCTAATGAAAAATTTTATTATTCCAATATAGACGAGTTTTTTTGTCAGGACTGAAGGGGGTACAAGCCAATTGGTTATTCCCAATTGGGAACCTTTGATTTTCTAGAGTTCCTTTTCAATGAGCTCTTTTTTTTAATGGATGTCGAACTCCTTTTAAGCTCTTTCTGTTTGGAATCAGCTTCAGCAATTTTAGCCTCTCTTTCTTTTTCTTTCCTGGCAGACTCTAGCCGTTCCTGTGCTTTTTTCAAGCTCAACATATCCTGATAGCGATTGAAATAAATATCGGCTAGTCGGGTATTTGACATTTTGTGATGAGCAAGTGCCAAATTGTAATAAGTGTCTGTTTGGTTTGGAACAAGATACTCTACTCGTTTGAACGAGTCAATGGACTCGCTATAGTTACCGATTTCGTAATAAGTAAGACCAAGATTAAAATGAAAATTTGGAGATTCACTGTCTAAACTGATTGCTTTCTGGTAGTTCCAAATTGCCATCTGGTAATCCCTATGCTTCAAAGCTTCGTTTCCTTCACTGTAATAATGTATTGCTGATTTATGGATTTGCACTTCATTTGTACAAGATCCAATCATGACTGGAAACATTAATAGCAGGAAAAATCTAGATTGAAGATTTACAGTTTTAAGATACACTGGAAATTAATAAAAAATAGGATGTACTAAAATATAATTGTAAAAAGTAAAATTCTTTTATTTTTGTTTGGTTACTGTTCTTTTAAACCTAACTAATTATTGCTCAAGGATTGCATTATTGTTAAAATATGTTGACCTTTTGCAATCTAAGGATAAGCGAACATGCATAATTCATACACAACAGAATACTGATGCAACGAAATTTGTTTCTTCTTATATCGCTTTGTGGCTTCCTTTTTTGGAAGGCTCCATTTATAAAAATACATCCAGTTTTTGCTATAGAATTGGATGAACAAGTTGAAAAAGGAATCAAAGCAGAAAAGGAGAGGCAAAATTTTATTAAAAAAATGCAAATCTTGATAGATACAGTAAAAAATTCTGGCTTCTCTGAAAAAGAAATCCGAGAAATAACTGTAACACGTAAAGGGGGAGTGGTGTATATCTGGGAATTTTTGGAACAGGAAAAATTGCGTAAGAAAAAGGAAGAACTTGGGAAGAAGATTTCAATGCCTCGTGAGCGCTACTTAACAGTAATGGACATTTCTGATGAATTAGAAGAGGGTGAAACTAAAAGTTTAGATGCCTTAAAAAATAAAAGCATTTTTGTAGGGTCAGAAGAAAAATGAAGATTCTTGCAGTGTCTGGAGGTTCAGGCTGTGGAAAAACTCTTTTTACGAAATTGTTGGTTGAGAGTTTGTCAAAATCAGCAGTATTGCCGTTAGACAGCTACTACAAAGACCGACCTGAAAATATACCCTCTGAAAAATATGATTTTGACATCCCTGAAGCTTTCGATTTTGATCTGTATTTTGAGCATCTGGACCGTTTAATTTCAGGGGAATCTGTAAATGTGCCGCATTTTGGCTATAAACCAGGGAAACGAAAGGAGAGCTTCTCTGAGATTGGACCGGAAGAATATTTGATTATTGAAGGTCTGCATGTTTTGTTACATTCCAAAGTCCGTGAAATGTTGTCTTATTCTTTCTACATGGAGTCACCTTTAGATGTAGCAATTTGCCGGATGTGTCTGAGAGATATAAAAAATTACGAAGTTACTGCAGAGTATCGCCTTAATCAATATCTGAGGTTTGTAAGGCCCGCCTATTTTAGACATATCTTGCCAACAAAACAATATGCAGATATAGTTGTTAAAAATGATTATGATAGTCATCTTAACAAATATGTTGATGATTATTTACTTAAGCAAAATCTGTAAAATTTATATTTTGCTAAGGTTTCTGGTCAAATTTGCTCCCGTGTTATCTCCAAATTCAAAACAAAATTAATAAACTGGAATGGAACTTCTAAAACGATATTCTATCTCTTTTGGAATTGCAGGTCTTCTGCTTTATTATTTTACGATCATGGTAGAGAAGCATCACGAAAAAAATATGCCTCACAATTTAACTAATAAAACCGAAGAAATCGTTCAGATTATTCTTCCTGAGAAACGCTATTTTGAAAAGTGTTTGGACCTTAGTGATTCCCAGGAACTTCAATTTGGATTTAATTCTCAGTCTTCATTATCTTTTAATCTTCACTACCATCAAAAGGGGGAAATAATTTATGAGTTTAATGAGAACTCGATTGATAAACTAGAAAACACATTTCAGCCAGAAAAAAGAGGTTATTTTTGTTTACAGTGGGGAAATTCTAGAAAAGAAAAAATAGAAATAAATTATCATTTCAAAATTGTCAAAAGGTCTTCAGGGAATAACTGAATGAGATTGTTGATTGAAAAATGAAGCACTTTTTGGTACTTCCGGTATTTCAATATTAAATGATGTGGTTCTTATTCTCCCTGGCTCCTTTCCACTAACCAGCATTCCTGCATGTTTGCTGGGAACAGCATTTGGGACCAGTGGAATGGCATCAGCCGCAATAAGATTATAGATAAACAATGTACGTGGTCGATTGGTTTGGTTAATCTTAGATGCATGTGCAACACGAGAGTGCATCAAACAAACATCTCCGGCTTTGCCCACACAAGGTACAGCAGTTTTTTCCATCTTTAATGCTATATTTTCGCTAAGCGCACCAGTAAAAATCCTATCTTGCCATAGCGGGAATAATGGTCCTTTGTGCGAGCCTGGGCTTAGCAAAATTACCCCGTTAGTTTCAGTCACATCGTCAACAAATACCATGATTGTTATACTATCATCATTGCTACATGGATCAAATGTGAAGTCCTG
>CAZOTX010000074.1:0-6466 GCA_964582835.1 uncultured Pseudomonadota bacterium
CTAAAAAACGAAATTGAGTTGTGAAAGTTTGCAAAAAATTTTGCAAAATTGGATGAAGGTTAATCTGTAGATTGATCCGTCCACCTTCAGTTAATGTATTATATCCACCAAAAAGCAAATACAACCCACCCAGATTGTCAGTTATTGGACAGTCTGTAGATAAATTGAAATTCCATCCGAAAGTATGCTCGGAGTCGGCCTGCAATTTAATATCCTGGTCAAGAACTTGTTTTTCCAGTATTTCCCAAGGGACCTCTACACCTTTTTTTAAACATTTTTTTAAACTATGGGCAATAATAATTTGAGAAGATTTTACAGAAATAGTTTCACTACCTAAATTCCTGATTTGAAGTTGACCTTTTATATCTTCTCCCTGATTCCATGATTCTCCCTCCACTTCAATTTTAAACTCCAGAGGTTGCTGAAAAAAGACACTTCTCATTTTTTCTCTTGATTTACAGTTTTAGGATACAGTAATAGTTAGTAATTTTGTTCATGCAAACTAATATTTTTTAACTTGTTTTTCCATAAAATAATTTAATTCGACAATTTTCTAGTTTTAAAATTAAATTAACACATTTCGCAGTTCCATTTTTATAAAAAAAATTACTATATCATACTTTATTTTTTTTATACTACTTCTGGATCTCTTCCCTCAACTCTTTTTCCTCCTTGCGACACCTGTTTTTATAGCGGCATCTTTAACAGCATTAGCAATTTTTGGTGCTACAGATGAATCGAATACACTTGGAATAACATAGTCTGAACTTAGGTGTGATTCTTTTACCGTACTAGCGATGGCGTATGCAGTAGCCAATTTCATTTCTTCATTTATTGTACTGGCCTGACAATCCAGTGCACCACGGAATATTCCCGGAAAGCAGAGAACATTATTGATTTGATTTGGATAATCACTGCGTCCGGTTGCCATTACGGCCACTAAAGGTAAAGCTTCATTTGGACTGATTTCAGGGTCAGGATTTGACATGGCAAAAACAATTGGGTCTTTTGCCATACATTTTACATCTTTCTGATTGATTACATTTGGAATGGAAACCCCCACAAAGACATCGGCCCCTTTAACAACATCTTTGAGAATACCAGATTCCTGATTTGGATTTGTATTTTTCGCAAACCAGAGTTTACTGGAATTAAGATCTTTTCGTTTAGCATGAATTGCACCTTTGCTATCACAACCGATTAAATTTTTTACACCAAGTTGTAAAATCATCTTTGAACATGCAGTACCTGCTGCACCCGCACCAGAAACAACTACTTTAATATCTTCAACTTTTTTGTCAATCAACTTGAGAGAATTGATTAAAGCTGCTGTGGTAACAACTGCTGTTCCATGCTGATCGTCATGAAAAACTGGAATTTCCAGATCTTCCCGGAGTCTACGTTCAATTTCAAAACATCGTGGTGCTGAAATATCCTCTAAATTGATGCCACCAAAGCCAGGGGCAATAAACTTAACAGTCCTGATAATTTCTTCTGTATCAGTGGTATCAAGACAAATTGGCCATGCGTCAATATTGGCGAATTCTTTAAAAAGCATGGCTTTGCCTTCCATTACCGGCATGGCAGCTTTGGGGCCAATATCTCCAAGACCCAATACTGCTGTGCCATCAGAAATCACTGCGACAGTATTACCTTTAATGGTTAGTTTGTATGCATCCTCGGGATCATCGTGGATATCCATACAAATTCGAGCCACACCAGGAGTATAGGCCATCGAAAGGTCATCACGTGTTTTTACTGGAATTCGGTTTTGAATACTTATTTTTCCACCCAAATGGATTAAAAAAGTACGGTCAGAAAAGTTGACAAATTCAATTCCAGGAATGTTCCTGATTGCCATTACTATTTGATCGCTGTGATCAGGATTATGAGTAAAAATACTGATATCACGAACTAAAACTTCTGCTTCCGGCTGTACCAGGTCAATCGCCCCTACTACTCCGCCCATCTCTGAAATGGTTTGAGTAACACTGGCTAACATCCCAATCTTATTATCAATATTGACACGAACGATTATACTATTGCTAGCATTAAAACCGGGTTGGCTAACCGTCATAAATTACTCCAAAAATAGGTGATTCCTGTGAATAATTGGTTTGCGTTGGGAGGACTTACCACTGGTCTTTGCTATGTTTTGTTCTTTTATTTGAAGTCGCAAATCTTTGGCAGAACAATCAGCTCTTCCAACTCCTATCCTTACCCCCCCATGATTGCATATTTCAACAAGATCTTTGTTCTCAAATTGACCTTCTACGCGAATTACTCCATTGGCTAATAAACTTCTTTTATTTTTCAAAAGTGCTTTTTCTGCGCCTTCATCGATGACCAAAGTCCCTTTGTTGAGTGCGCCTGCTGCAAGCCATTTTTGATAGCTTCGAATTTTTCGACCGTGAGCAACAAAATGTGTGCCCCGTCGTTGTCCTTCCATTACATCACATACAGCTGCAGGAGATTTACCATCCATAATGTACGCATCGATTCCAAACGACATTGCCATTCCGGCAGAACGCACTTTACTTTCCATTCCTCCTTTACCCCCTTCAGAAATGACATTGACACAATGTTGTAGAATTTCATCATTGAGTTCCTCTACTTTTTCTACAACAATTGACCGCTTACCTGCCGGTGTTTCTTCTTCTTTGATCAAACCAGGTGCAACGGTCAAGAAAAATAACTGATCTGCTCCAATAAGTGTAGCCAGATAAACGGCAAGTAAATCATTATCACCAAAATTGAGGTCCAATTCCTCTGTTGCAACAACATCGTTTTCATTAACAATTGGAATAATTTTATATTTGAGAAGATTTTCAAGAGTATTCCGTATATTGAGATAAGATTTCCTGTGTCCAAAATCTCCACGTGTTAACAATATTTGGGCAACTGTCGATTCATGTTTTCTAAAGGCTTCAGCATAAATTTGAATCAGTCTTGCTTGTCCAACTGAAGCCAAGATCTGATGTGATGCAATGGTGTTTTTCGATTCATCTACGGAGCACAACTCTCTTCCAGCACCAACTGATCCAGAAGTTACAACTAATACCTCATGGCCATGTTCACGGAGTATTGCAATTTGTGCAGCCAGTTCGCATATTAATTTATAATCCAACTTCCCCTTCGACTGATGTAGAACATTTGTTCCAATTTTTATGACAATACGTTTAGATTTCACTTTGAAAAAAATCAGTAAATGCCAGTCCGATTTAGGGAAAAACTAGAGGGGCATGAAAATAAGAAGTAAGACTAATTAATTGTAAACATTATCATGGAATAAAAAAGCTTTTAGAGTCTCAGGGGTATGTCTTGCTGCTCAAAATTAGATGCAATAGAATAGATTTAAAATTGATTCAAATCTAATTTGAATTTTTTTAGTAGATTTTATCATACAGTTTTAGAATTTGAATCAAAACTAAATTTTGCCTTGCAGATCACCAATAACCAGAGAGAAAAACATTTACCAAGTTGTCTTAGTTTCCCGATGAAGATTCAATAGGTGGTGCAACTTTTTGCTCTAACTCTGCTGGAGGAATCTCTGGAGTTTTTTCAACCTGTACCTCTTCTTCGGGAACAAGCAATTGTTCTGCAACAGGGATCTTTTTTTCAGGTACTAAGTCCCGCACAACTGAATCCCGTGAAGTTTCTGAGGAGAGAAAAGCAAGTGTAAGAGAGGTTAGCATGAAAATAACGGCCACACCAGTTGTAATTTTTCCAACACCTGTCATGTTTCCACGCACCGAATTTGCCTGACCTACACTTCCAAAAGCAGCACCTAGTTCAGCTCCACGACCTGACTGGAGAAGAACAAAAAAGATTATCGAAATACAAGCAATAATGTGAATAACTAAAATTAATTCAAACATAAAAACAGATTAAACGATAAAAAATAATTAACCGCCGGCAGCTACAATTTGTGGAAAAGTTTCTATTTTGAGACTTGCCCCACCGACCAGAGCACCATCAACTTCAGACTGAGAAAGTAAAATTTCTGCATTTTCCACATTTACACTTCCTCCGTAAAGGATTTGCATTTTTTCTGCTGCTTCCGGGCTTGCCAGTGATTCCAACTCTTCCCTTATTAGCTGGTGCATTGAATTGGCTTGTTCTTCAGTAGCAGTCTTTCCTGTACCAATAGCCCAAATGGGCTCATAGGCGACAACACAACGCTTCTGATCCTCTACTGCTAATCCTGAAAGCCCCTTGCCTAACTGAGTAACCACCACTTCTTCGTGATTGTCGGATTCACGTTGGTCCAACGTTTCTCCTATACAGAGAATAGGGCGTATTCCATGTTTGAGCAGTACTTCTATTTTTCTCCGAATAAAAGTGTCGGTTTCGCCAAATAAAATTCTACGTTCAGAGTGTCCAACTATGCACCACTTTATTCCACATTCTTGCAATAGGAGGACAGATGTTTCACCAGTAAAGGCCCCCGCAGTTTCTGAGTGAACATTTTGCCCACCAACCGCAATTCGAGTTCCTTCAACTGTTTTTTTCATTGAAGGAATCAAAACATATGGCGGACAGACCAATATTTCACAAGTTGTTTTTTTCAATATTGGACTGAGTACTTTCTGCATTGCTTCAATCAATGCAAACGAGCCGTTCATTTTCCAGTTTGCCACTATCAGTTTGGCCCGCATATAATAACAATAATGTCTGTATTGATAAATAGTTAACAGTTTTAATATAATAATATTACTAATAATATACAAGATTATTCAATACATGATGGAGAGTTTCATCGAAACTATTGCGTTTTTTGAACTTTTTGCTATTTTTACATACTACTTTTTTTGAAAATAATTCAGAAAATATAATGTTAAGGAATCTACTACGATTTTTAATAATAAAAATAACGGAGACATTTTGGACAATTTAAGAAAACGCATCGACGAATTAGATGCAGAATTATTGAGATTGCTCAATAAACGTGCAGAATGTGTAGTAAAAATTGGGGCAATAAAACAAAAAGAAAAGTCCAACGTATTAGTACCTCAGCGAGAAAAAGAGTTGCTGGATCGCTTAATCACGCTAAATAGTGGCCCCATGACAGAGAAAATGGTATGTCGTCTTTTTCAGGAAATCATTGATACTCTCAAAGAACTCCAGAAATAATGTTTTATTTTTGATTACCGGTCCTTTTTAACGTATTTCAAGAAGTTCAACCTCAAAAATCAGTGTAGCATCTGGGGGAATAGTACTGCCTACTCCTTGACTACCATAACCTAGATCCGGTGGGATTGTAAGTTCCCACTTGTCTCCGACCTTCATTAATTGGAGAGCTTCTGTCCATCCTCTAATCACACCACTGACAGGAAATGTCGCCGGCTGATTTCGTTTGTAAGAACTGTCAAATTCAAATCCATCTATGAGTTTGCCAAGATAATGAACTGAAACAACACTGTCTGTTCCCGGGCTTTCTGTTCCAGATCCTTCTGCAAGAACGCGGTACTGCAGACCACTTTCAGTTGTGAAAGTAACTTTTGAAGTTTTATTTGTCAATATTTCCTCTTGATTTAAAGTTGATGTTGATGAAGTAATGTCTGCACTTGAGGTAGTAACTGTTCCATTATTGGAGATTTTGTATAGTGATATTGCTCCCACAAATGCAGCAAGTATAAGTAGAGATAATCTATTTTTAAACCATTGCATAAAACTTCAAAAAAGAATTTTTTTTTAGAAAAACAGTCTAAAATTTTAGAAAAATCTTCGAGCTATTTTACTGAAATTTCTTTAATTTTTTCACCTATCCTATCATAAAAATCAATCAGTGAATCCTTTACATTTTCTACATCCCTTCGATCTTTGAAAACTATTCCAAGTGTTGCTTCAACCATGTTAGGATCCAGATGGTCTTGATGCAAAACAACAAGAGCCCTAGCCCAATCCAATGTTTCTGCTACTCCAGGCACTTTTTCCAGCTTTTGCTCTCGTATTAATTCCATAAAAATACATATTTGCTTTGCCAAACGAAGATCAATTCCTGGAACTTTACTCTGAACAATTGCCAATTCTTTTTTATAGTCAGGATAATCCATCCACAAATAAAAACAGCGGCGGCGAACTGCATCCGATAATTCTCTTGTTCGATTGCTGGTCAAAATTACATAAGGTTTTTCCTTGGCAGGGATACTGCCGATTTCTGGAATGGTAATCTGCCATTCAGATAGTATTTCCAACAAAAAACTTTCAAATTCTTCGTCTGCGCGATCCAGTTCATCAATTAATAAAACCGGTGGTTTGTGATGCGTTATCGCCTGCAATAAGGGGCGTTTAAGTAAAAATTCTTCACTAAAAATTGTAGACTCCCGTTCGGCCAATGATTTGTCGCTACCTTCCTCAAGTTTGATATGGAGAAGCTGACGTTGATAATTCCATTCATAAAGCGCCATATTTGCGTCAAGTCCTTCATAACATTGAAGACGAATCAAATCGGTATCCAGTGCTT
>CAZOTX010000075.1:0-6463 GCA_964582835.1 uncultured Pseudomonadota bacterium
ATATCTACTTCGTGTTTGCGAATACTATTATGCATTTTAGTTAGGCTATGTTTACCATGTAATGCGTCTCGATCCATTCTTAAAATTCGAGCTGTGGGAAAAAACATTTTTAGATTTTCTTCAACTTGTTCAGTTCCAGTACCAATTATTTTTGGTACATGATCACTTCCGCATTCACTACATCTATCAGTTAGAGGCTTAACAAAATCACATTGGTGACAACGCACTTGACTTAAAGAATGATGGTAGACTAAACTCAGACTACAGTTGGAGCAAGTGAAAGTAGAATCACATTTTGAACAACTTACTAGAGGAGCAAATCCTCGGCGATTCAAAAAAACAATGCTTTGCTCATTTTTTATTAAACGTAGCCTCAAGGCCTCAACCAACTCACTGGAAAAATATGGACTTCCTTTCTGTCGTTCCACTAATTTCATATCCAATAATCGGACTTTTGGTAAGAGTGCCTGATTAATGCGAGAATGTAAGCTTAAAAGTTTATATTTACAATTAATTACATTGTATGAAGATTCAAGTGAAGGAGTTGCCGAACCAAGTAAAACTGTTGCACCTGCTTCATATCCTCGAAAAATGGCTACATCCCTACCGTGATAACGTGGAGCTTCTCCCTGTTTATAGGAAGGATCGTGTTCTTCATCTATAACAATAAGTCCCAGGTTTTCAATTGGAGAAAAGACCGCACTACGAGCTCCTATCACAATAGATGCATTCCCATGTCGTACCCTTGACCATTCATCAAAGCGTTCGCCATCATCCATCCCACTATGTAAGACCGCAACTTGGTTCTCAAAACGTGATCGAAACCTTTTCACAAGTTGTGGAGTTAGTGAAATTTCAGGTACAAGAATTAGACATGATTTCCCCAATTTTCGCGCTTCCCTGACGGAATGAAGATAAACCTCTGTTTTTCCGCTTCCTGTTATGCCTTCCAGTAAAAAAGTCAGGTAAGATCCTTTATGCAGTGAATCGGAAATATTTTCAAAAACGATTTTTTGCTCATTAGTTAAATCCTTAAATGGTTCAATCTTTGGAAGCCCTTCTTCTAAAAATCGACGGTAAACTCGTTTTTCAAAAAAATCAATGAAACCGTCTTCTTTTAGTTTTTTTAATGCCTGTGAAGGAGCATAGACTCGGCTTTGAATTTCGCTCAAACAAAGTTCACGGCTTTGATCTAATATTTTAAATATTTGTTCTCTTTTTGTATTACGGCGGGAAAGAGGTTTATCTGATTTTATGAGACGTATCCAGCGCTCCATTTTAGGCTTTGTCTTTTTTCCAAGCAACACCTGTGTTGATTGAACATAATTTTTTGAAAGCCAACTACGTAGTAGTTTTTGGTCTTGTTCATTTGGATTGGACTGAATCCATTCCTGTCGTGTCCAAGTTGATTGGCCTCCTATCAGGCTACGGGGGAGGATGCTAAGAGAGTCAATATCGGGAAGTGGGGTTGATTGGAGAGTATAATTTGTTTGGAAACGTAGGGCAAGTCCTCCGGGAATTGCTGCATTAAGAGTTTCACCCCATGCGCAAAAATAGTATTCAGAAGTCCACTTTGTAAGTTTTAGTAATTCTTCAGAAAAAAGTGGTTTGTCATCTACCAATGTTTCAACATTTTTTAGTTGATCAATCCCAGAACTGTTTTTAACACCAACTATGACCCCTCCCTTTTTCTGTGGACCAAAAGGTACAAGAACTTGTAATCCTACTTCAGGAACAAGAGATATTTTGTCTGGCCATAGATAATCAAATGATTTTCGAATTGGTAAATTTAGGGCAACTTCTACAATCATGTATTATTTTGGAATTGCCTTTAAACAAATTAGTGGAATCTCTCCAGTGTTTTCCAACCTATAACTGCCAGTTCCAACAGGTAAAAACATTGCCTCTTCACGATTTAAATTAACTGGGGAACAGCTTTTAGGTATAATACGAGCCTGTCCTGAAATGGTAATTAGTAAATGGTATTTCCCATCCAGTTGATCCTCACAAAAAATTTTTGGATCCATACAAATTCGATCAGCAGTAAATTTTGGAAAATCCACAAAACGTTCTATCAACAAACCGGATGATTTGTGTAAACAGTCAAGTTTAGGTTGTTGATAAACTTCCATGAGCATTTTGTTTAAAGCTTCTTCAGTATCCCAATGATTTTGGGTCAGGACTTTCTGAGCGAACATTAGTATCAGGCGTTCGTAATGAGGGGTTTGAAATTCAATGACCTTAATTCCATGTCTCAGAGAATGCATTTGAAACACAGGAAAGCTGATAATGTCTCCAACCTTTACTTGACAGTCTCCTATAAATTTTGAAGCTTTCTGCCTTAGTTTAATTTCCTGTTTATTTATTTGATATGAAATTTTTCCGTTAGAACAATCAATTTGGCTACGTATTTTCTCATATTCGCCAATTGTTTTTCTGAAATCCTTCAGTAGAAATGTTTTCCATTTTGCCCCATATTTCTTCTGATAAATTTTGATTTTTTCTGGATGTAGACCTGCTTTGATGATACCAGTTCCAGAGGGCCATGCAGTTTTGTCAATTTCTGTCACAATATAAACTTCCCACTTTTTTTCATGTAATTCAAAATACAAATCTCCAATTACATCTTCAGATAAAGGATTTAGTGTTTTGAGTAAAATAAGTGTTTCTGGATAATTTTCAAGGACTTGTTTTTTAAAAATATTTAGCGCATAAGGCAATTCTGTTTTTCCCCATTTGTCGGTAACCAAAGCTACACCTCGCTTCTCTACTCCAGTGTACCAACCTTCGTACCCCCATGGTTTGGGAATGTTTATCACTTCGAGAGAAAATGGGCAATCGGGTTTAACAATTGCGGCCTGTCTGTTTTTTGCTATAGCCTTTAAAGGGGCAACAGGGTTTTGTGTAATAAATTCTTGCAAAATTTTTGGGTCAATCTTATTTTTCCAGACACATCCACGCTTTTTTAAAGTATTGTTTTGATTTTTGTGACTTGCATTTTGAAACGTGAGCTCAATTAGTTCTTGATAGTAAACTGGGTCAGAATTTTCTGACCATTGTTCAATTCGTTTTCGCTCAATTAAAAGTAGGAAAAGGTTAATTTTTGTGGTGTCAATTTCAGAGATCATGTAGTCAGCAATTTGTCCTCCATCAATAATATTATCTTCTGCAAAGTCATGCAAATTAAGGTGTGCAAACCAAATTGAAGAACCAAGCTTAGCCTCGATTAGCTGAGAAAATATTAAACAAGATAACAATTTTTTTGCCTGAGAAGTTTTGGAAAGCATAAATCAATTTTTTAGCAGTTCTGGACAAATTCTAGAATTTTGAAGAGCCTGAGCCGTAACTGGTGAAATAGGGCTAATCAATTGTGTCAGAGTGATTATTTCTTTTTTCGGTATAGCATAAGGTGAAATAAACTCAATAGAGATTTTTTTTGATTTAGTCTTATTGGAATTCATTTTCTTAGAAACTATTTTTTTTAAAAATTCTGCAGCAGCATAATTTGGGTTAAGAAGGTTTATACTTTTGAGTCCTTCTTCGTAAAAAGACTTTTGGAAAATTTCTTGACGATATCCATAATGAGTACAAGCAAGAAAAACCAGCAAAGTATTTTTGTGGTTTTCAGGCAATTTTCTCAAGGCTTTTCTAACCCATTGCTGAATGCTTTTTTCTACAATTAAACCGTCTGGGTCATTAGAAATTTGTGTTGCTAAATTCGGGCATTCCTGGGTAATTATCCTTTCTTTCTTAACTCCTTTCCTAAAAAGTTCATTTTGTATAGATTTGGCTTTTATTGTTGTAGGAGTACCAAAAATGATAGCAGATGTTCTAGTATCTTTGTTCATTTTTGAAAACAGCAATTTTAAATAAATTGGTAAAATTCCTTCAATATTAAAATTTTTCACTTTTGGAATCTCCAAGTCATTTAAAAGTACAGATAAAGTCCCGCAAGCGACAAATATGTAATCCGGAGAAAATTTATTTTCTGTGTTCCAAAGAATATTTTCAAAAGTTTTAAGCTGTTCCGCTTTTCCAGACATAGAATTGTATCCGCGATTATTTGAAGGGACAGCGTTAATGTAAGTTATTTGTATTTCGCCAAAAGGAGAATGGGGAAGGTATGAGCGTGAAGGTTCAGTTAATATTCGCAGAAGTTTTGCACAAACAGACAGACCCCCAAGTCCTGAGTCTGTGATGACAAGGTTCATTAAGATATTTTATTGGCAGGTGAATTTGAACTGTTTTTTTTTACCTTATCCTGAGATCTGGCTAAATTCAAACTAATATTGTTCACAGTATGCTTCCAGGAGAAAATATACTATTTTACGGAACCTAAAAAATTAATATGAATTGGGTCAAAGGACTTATGTCTGCAAGGCTTTTTTTGAAATTGACTAGTAGATAATTTGTTTAATTGAAAAAATGATAGTTAACAAAACTATACGTCTTTGATACTAAGCTGTATTTTCCCTCGTCTGTCAACACCGGTTGCCTTGACAGTGACAATGTCACCTTCTTTACAAACGTCTGTAACTTTTTCTACTCTGCCTTCAGCAAGATTGGAAATATGTACAAGACCTTCTGTTCCCGGGAAAACTTCAACAAACGCACCAAAATCCATCACCTTCTTGACTGGACCTGTATAAGTTTCTCCAATCTCAATTGTCCTTGTTAGATTTTTTACAATTTCAAGTGCCTCATCTACTGCTTGATGGTCACGAGACATGATGGAAACAATGCCATCGTCATCGATGTTAATTTTTACACCTGTTTTCTCAACAATACTTTTAATCATTTTACCTCCAGGCCCAATAATAGTGCCGATTTTATCCTGTGCAATTTTGTGAGTGATAAAACGGGGAGCATACGTAGAGAGTCCTCCACGAGATTCTTTCAGAGCCTCTCCCATTTTTTCTAAAATGTGTAGACGGCCTTCTCGTGCCTGGATCAAGGCTTGTTCAATCACTTTCTGTTCTAGTCCATTTATTTTTATATCCATTTGCAAGGCGGTAATTCCTTTTTCTGTTCCAACGACTTTAAAATCCATGTCACCTAAGTGATCCTCATCTCCAAGAATATCAGATAGTATAATGTTATTTTTACCGTCACTTATTAATCCCATAGCGATGCCAGCAGTGGCTTCTTGGAGTGGTACACCTGCATCCATCATGGCTAGAGATCCTGCGCAGACAGTAGCCATTGAAGACGAACCATTTGATTCAAGAATCTCAGAAACCAGACGGATTGTATAGGGAAACTGTGCTTTGGTTGGTAGAACTGGAATTAATCCGCGTTCAGCTAAGGTACCATGCCCAATTTCTCTGCGCCCTGGTCCACGGGGAGGCCTTGCTTCTCCAACGGAAAAACTTGGAAAGTTATAGTGCAGCATAAACCTTTTGAAAGATACACCATCCAGTGAATCAATCATTTTCTCATCTTCTCGGGCACCCAGAGTGGTAATTGCAAGTGCCTGAGTTTCTCCTCGTGTGAACAAGGCTGAGCCGTGTGTGCGAGGCAAAACTTTTGTTTCACATGTGATAGGTCTGATTTCTGTAGGTTTTCGTCCGTCTATCCGAATCTCTTCTTTGATCAAACGTTTACGCATTTCATCTTTTTTTATGTAGTCAAAAATTTGACTAAGTTCCTTTGATGAATCTTCATCAGGTGAATCACCAAGAATTTCATTTTTTATTTCATCTTTCAAATTGTCTAGTTGTTCGTACCGTACTATTTTATCTTTAACGCTTAAAGCTTTATTAATTCGTTTTGGAGCAACCGTCTCAATTTTTGATTTTAATTCTTCGTTTACAACTGGGGCATCTACAGTACGTTTTTTCTTGCCAACATTCTTTATTAGTTCCTCCTGCATTTCTATGATAGGTAGAACTGCTTCCTGTCCATACCATAATGCGTCCAGCATAATTTCTTCACTCACACCAACAGCCTCTCCCTCTACCATCAAAATGGCATCTTTGGATGCGGCCATAAAAATGTTAAGTTCACTTTCTTCAATTTGATCCGGACTGGGGTTTGTTAAAAATTTACCATTAATTCTTCCAACTCTGACACCCCCAAGTGGTTTGTTAAAAGGGATATCTGAAATAGCCAAGGCTGCAGAGGCACCATTCATTGCAGCTACATCAGATGGATGTATCAAGTCATGACTTAAAACTGTTGCTGCGATCATTGTTTCTGCGAGGTAATTATCTTCAAATGCTGGACGGAGAGGACGATCTATAATTCGTGAAATAAGAGTTTCGTTGTCTGAAAGACGAGCTTCACGTTTTAAAAAACCTCCAGGAATCCGTCCTGCAGCATATGCTTTTTCTACATAAAAAACAGAAAGAGGGAAAAAATCTGACCCTTCTCCTGAACCTTTTGCCGCAGTTGCAGCTACAAGTACTACTGTGTCCCCGTATGTAACTAATACGGATCCGTTGGCCTGTTTAGCCATTCTTCC
>CAZOTX010000076.1:0-6458 GCA_964582835.1 uncultured Pseudomonadota bacterium
CCGTACTGACTTCTTTGACCAAACCGGTAACAATATTTCCCAGAAACATTGAATCAATTTTTAATTTATCATTTTTTGAATTATTGTCAGACAACTTATTGTTATCATAGATTTTTTCCTTCTTTGATCCCCGAAATCCTTGCCGCTTTGTTAAATCCAATATACCCTTTCTTAACGCCTCATGGGCGTGTGACTGATAGTTCAAGTCCATTGCCAAATAAACTCTAAGACCACCTTGATAAAGTACTTTTGAACCATATTTTTTAATCAAATAACGTCGTACATGTTCGACATAGTAAGACGTTGCCTCTGTGGTCGAATCATGAATACGAATCAGGCTGATTGGGATATCAATTGTTTTTTGCAATTCTTGCTCCGAGATGAAACCTTCCTGGCGCATTCTTCGTAAAACTACATTTCTACGCTTAAGGGCAAAATCAGGATTGACATGAGGAGCATAACGAGAAGGAGCAGGAAGAATTCCTATCAACAAAGCACTTTCTGCGAGATTGAGTTCTGAAGCATGTTTACCAAAATAACCTTGTGCTGCCGCCTCAACCCCTTCCGCATTTCCAAGATAAACTTTATTTAAATATAGAGACAGAATATCCTGTTTAGTAAATTGCATTTCCATGCGGAAAGCAAGCAACATTTCCCTGAGTTTTCTGATTATCTGTTTTTCCCTACTTAACAAAAAAAGTCTTGCAGTTTGTTGTGTAAGCGTACTAGCTCCTTGTACAATTCTGCCAGCACGAAGATTGGCAAGGAAGGCTTTGGGAATTCTCAGAGGATCAATTCCAAGGTGAGAAAAAAATCGAACATCTTCACTGGCAATCAATGCCTGTATCAAGTGTGGAGGAAACTGTTCATAGGGAATGACAATTCTACGTTGAATGAAAAGCTCTTCAATTTGATTACCCTCACGGTCATAGAGAACAGTAGGTAAAACGTCATTCCTTTTATGGAGCTCATCGCCAAGATTTTGCGGCAAAGTTTTACTAAGCTCAAATAGAAAGTATCCGAGAGAAACCCCTGAGAATACTCCTATAATTATTACTATCCAGAATGACCATTTTATAAACTCAGAAAGTCTCTTCATGATAATAAAATATTTTTCGTATTTTTAAATGTGGATTTATATTTTAGATATAAGATTTCTTCTAAAATTTCGGATTCAGACTTATCTTACCATTTGCTAAATCTTTTTTCTTGCAGATTGACCTGCCTCAAAAGCACGTTCGGCAATAGAAATTGCTCCAGAACGAATATTGTCTGAAAAATCATTTGTCTCAAATTGTTCTATGAAATCTGAAAAATTTAACATTTCTGAGTCAGTTCTTATCTTGAGAAGAATTCTTTTGAGTAGTAATGCATCTTTAGTTGAAAGATCACCCAAAGCAGATTTGTGAGTAGAAACAGGAGAAGTACCTTGAAAAACATCGTCAGAAGTATAGAATAATTTGGTTGCCTCGCAGCGACATCCAGATTCATGTGGTAAGTCTGGAGCAGTTTTTTGTTTAAACTGCTTACCGTAGCGCACTCCATCACATTCTAGGCAAAACTGTGGAGTGTTCCAATCTAAAAATGTTTGTATCTCAATCGCTTCTATTGTAGTAACAAAGGGGGCAGGGTTTTTTTTGCGATTAGAAAATATTTGTTTTTTTTTGTGCCAAACCCAATAAATGAGAGCAATAGAAAAGGCTGCAATAAATAGTTTTAACATTCTGTGAAAATATTTTTAAAACATTATTACTTAAAAACCTCTTAAAACTATATTTGATTATAACACTTGAAAGTAAGCGAAATGGCCTCAACTTTCAAGCTGAACATTTTTCGTTACAAAGTTTTGACTTTTTTGACCAATATATGTTCCAAAGTAAGATTTTTTTCCTTCAACCTGATTTGTATAATGGGTATTGTGTTTTTGGGAGAAATTTTAGAGAATAAAAGGATACAGGCTCAAGAAAAACAGTCACTTAAGTGTCGGAGTCTAGTTGATCCAAATACTTTAGAACAACTTAAGGAGTTGAGAGATTGTCTTGGAATGAAAACTTTTAATATACAAAGTGGATGGAGAATACAAAATATTCAAAGATCATATGAGGGCTCACTCGAGTTAGTGAAACAGCTTAATTTGATTATTAAAAATAATAATACATCCAATCAGCTATCAGAAGAACCATTAAATGGAAACTCTGATGACACACAAAAAAATTAGAAAAGTTGATGAATTTTACAGATTCAAGGTGAAAAAGTGCGACACTAGTCCCTAATTAATTTTTTAAACCCCAAAAAATAGATTCAGAAAAATACAATGGAACGTCCTTTAAAGTTTATGTTTGAAGACATTCTATTTGGCCCACTGCTACTTTTGATTTTATTTACCGTTGTGCTTGTGTTGATGTTCCCTCATAGGAACGAACATAAGCTTTCATTTCGAATTCTTTTAGGAAGCTGGGGGGTTTTGTTGCTTGGAAGTAATACTTTATTTTTTCAAGCTATTTCATATCCATTAAAATATATTACTCCAAAAAGTGAAAAAGTAGTCAGTGATGCTATCGTCGTAGCGTCTGCAGGAGTTCACAATTCTGGAGCTCCAACACCGGGATCTACATTAAGAGCACACGCAGCGGGTAAATTATACTTGGAGGGACTGTCTCCGCTTGTAATAATTACTGGGGGTGTAACTGTACCATATCAACCACCGGTATACATTAAAGGGATGGCTATTATTCTTCAAGGTATGGGAATTCCTTCACATGACATTATCATTGAAAACAAATCTGCAGATACATACAAGAATGGTGTAGAGGCCTCTAAAATTTTGAATCGCCTGGAATTAAAATCTGTTCTTTTAGTTTCTCATGATTACCATTTATATCGTCTTGTTTCTGTCTTTAAAAAATTGGGGTTCAAGTCCTATGCTTTTGCTGCAAACAAGTCCTATCAAAAAACTTCGATTCCATGGTGGCGGTATTTTGACTGGGCTAATTTTAACCGTATCCAGACTATTTTCCACGAATATTTTGGGATTCTGACATACAAATTCTCTGGATTGATATAAACCCCTAATCTTAATAAATCTAATGTCCAC
This sequence comes from uncultured Pseudomonadota bacterium, assembly GCA_964582835.1. Taxonomy (GTDB): domain Bacteria; phylum SAR324; class SAR324; order SAR324; family NAC60-12; genus Arctic96AD-7. The sequence goes on from CAZOTX010000076.1 coordinate 3,095, forward strand.
GATTAATGATTTTAAGACTGTTTAACTTATTTGGTTAAATCTAGTCAGAATTAGACTTCTCTGACATCATGAATTCAGAGGCATTTTTTGTATAGTAATTAAATAAAAATCCTTTTGGGCCGTCTTGAACAAGATTTGCCACAACGATCATGCTTGGGAGTATACTCTATAAAAGTACAAAATTTTAGAGTACATTGATATAAAAGAGTTGGAAATTACAGTTTCCACATCTCGCATACTGAAAGTCTTAGTTGATACAAACCTCATAGGTATATTCGAATGATAAATACTTTTTTAAAAAAGAGGAAGAACCCTTGACTAAAAGCTTGCTAAAGTCTCAACATATTCTTGGGATATAATAATATGTTTTTTTGTTACTCCAAGAATAATTTTTCCTGAAATTAGTTGTTACTTTTATGATTCCCAAGACGTTTCTTCAACATTCAAATAAGAACGCTGCAAAAAAAATTTTTGTTGCTGATATTCCCTTTTAGAAATTCGTCCTAATGAAAAATCAACTTCTAAATCACCTAATGCTGAGAGCCAGGAATCGGCTTGATTAAAATCATTGTCAGAATTTTCTGGAAGTTTATAGACTTGTATTTTGCTAAAAAATAGAGGAAAAGCTACAATAGCAACAGACAAAATTAAAATCAAAAAAATTAAAATCCAAATCATATCTTATGCTACGTGAAAAAATGAATTTTTGCATACCGATAAAACTGACTCCAGGTACTCCTGTACCTCAGTTTTTGACATAAGTTCTTCAAAACGCTTTATATCCTTGCCCAAGTACCAGAAACCTACCAGACACTCAAATCCAGTAGCTGAACGATATTCTCTTGTAGATGCATGCTTAGGAATGGAAAAAACTTTACTATTACGACCCTGACGGAATATTTTTTTCTCTTCCAAAGTCAAGTAAGGCATCATAATTTTTACTAGTCTTGACTGGGTTTGACAACGTACCCACTGAACGACGTATTTGTGAACCTGTTTCCTATTTTTCAGTCGTTGCAAAATCACCTGTCGGCACCACAATTCGTAATAAGAATCCCCTAAATATGATAATGAGAAAGAAGACTGCTCATTTTTCATAGATGAAAAACATGTTCCTATTATAGTTTTTTTACCAGTTACTATCATCCTTACAGATTATTTTGTTCTCACGGATGCGAAATTCACCATCCTCTACTTTACGTTTGTCTAGAACATGCCCCTCACGCTCTTTTAGTGAAATTCCGAAACTGCCATCATTTCGCAAAACTATTTCCTCACCGGGCTTTGAGTAAAAAATCTCAATCCCGCGATCAAAGGTTTTTTTTGCATCAATATTTTCTGGAATAGATGATTCTTCTGTTTTTTCCAAGCGAACAAAACGGCTTCCGGCATCGCCAATTGACTCAGAAGATAATTTGAACTTGGTACCTAACTTATGTACCATTCTTCTACGGTAGGAATTCATTGGTTCCAATTGCATTTGGCAATCATCAGACTTAATGAACCGAGTAAGAGCAGTACTAATTTCTGTCATCAGTTCCTGATCGGAACTGCTTAATTCCATATCATCAATCACAATTTTATTTTTTTAAAATTTCTATGGAATCAAACCAATAAAAATTCTGCAGAAAACACTAAATTTATCTAGAATTGGATTTATTGGAGTTGATAAAAACATCGTTTTGCAAACTTAAAAATTTTAATTTATATTAAGCATCATAAGTTCTGGGAGATTCAGGAGAATCTGATGGTGGCATAATTGCAGTCTCTTGGCTGTCTGATTTTAAATTATCTTTTTCCTCTGGTACAGGATCAATCACAGCTATAGGCATCCGTTCAAGAGCAGTTTCCAAGACTTTTTCTACTGTATGAACAGGAGTAATTACTAAACCGTCCAGTATTTCTTTGGGTATCTCACTTAGATCTTTTTTATTTTGATGAGGAATCAACACAGTGGAAATTAAACCTCGTTTTGCTGCAAGAAGTTTTTCCTTTAATCCTCCTATTGCTAAGACCTTGCCCCGCAAAGTGATTTCCCCTGTCATTGCTACTTCCTTTCTGACAGGAATGGAAGTAAATGCACTGACAATAGATGTCGTGATAGCTACTCCTGCGGAAGGTCCATCTTTAGGAACAGCACCTGCTGGCGCATGAATATGAATGTCAGTTTTTTCGAAAACAGAAGAAAATATCCCCAATTGATTTGCATTGGTACGAACATAACTCAACGCTGCATGTACCGACTCTTTCATCACATCCCCAAGTTTTCCCGTCATCTGTAATTTACCTGTACCATTCATAATATTCACTTCCGTTACCAACATTTCTCCTCCTGCTTGTGTCCATGCTAATCCACAAGTTGTTCCAATTTCATTTTTTTCTTCGGCCTTTCCATGTTTGTAACTTTGTACTCCCAAATATTTTTCAACACGCTGAGGAGTAACAACAACCTTTTTAGGATGGGTTTTCTTTGCCAATTGTGTTGCTACTTTACGGCATGCTTTAGCAATTTCCCTTTCAAGATTTCGAACTCCAGCTTCCCTGGTGTAGTTTCTAATAATTTTAAGGATAGCTTTTTGCTGAAATAAAATTCTTTTAGATGTCAGCCCATTTTCTTCCATTTGTTTTAGTAGAAGATGTTTACGTGCAATGTGTTCTTTCTCCAACTCCGTGTATCCTGAAAGCTGGATAACCTCCATTCTGTCTTGTAGCGCAGCCGGAATGTTTTGAGAAACATTTGCTGTACAGAAAAATAACACATCCGAAACATCGAACTCTACTTCCAAATAATGATCCATGAAAGTGTGGTTCTGTTCTGGATCAAGTACTTCAAGTAAGGCTGCAGCTGGATCTCCCATTACACCATGTGACATTTTGTCTATTTCATCAAAGAGAAGTAATGGATTGTTATATTTTACTTTCCGTAAGGATTGGATAACTTTCCCTGGCATGGCACCAATATACGTCCTCCTATGCCCCCTGATCTCGGCTTCATCACGCACTCCACCCAAACTCATGCGTGCAAATTTTCTCCCTAGAGCTTCTGCTACAGAACGGGCCAATGATGTTTTTCCAACACCCGGGGGTCCTACCAAACAAATAATTGGACCTTTCATTTTACCAACTTGCTTTGCTACAGCGAGATATTCTATAATACGTTCTTTTACTTTTTCCAAACCGTAGTGCTCAGAATCCAAAACTTTTTCTGCTTTTACTAGGTCAAAGTTGTCTTCCGTTTTTTCTGCCCATGGCATGCTAAGAATCCAATCAATATAATTTCGAACTACATTTGCTTCAGAAGACATGGAAGGCATCATTTTGAGTTTTTGAAGTTCCTTTTCCGCCATTTCTCTAGCTTCATCAG
>CAZOTX010000077.1:0-6397 GCA_964582835.1 uncultured Pseudomonadota bacterium
AAACAGAACTTGTACCTTTTTTAAGATTTGTTGGAGCATTGTTTCCCTCAATGAAGTTACAAAAACGCAGTCCTCGTTCTTTGTTTGAAACTTTAGTGGAAAAAGCAGTAGGTGCAGAAAATATATCTTTGCGCAGACTTTATCTAAACGTAGTTCTTGCAGGTGCAGGTATTTTTCCTGAAGAGGCCAACCTCAGACTTGCTTATGCCGATGACCTGGATGTTGTTACCCAGAATATGATCGATTCAGAGCTGCAAAAACTGGAAGAAGCACTTTAACAAACTGTGGATTTTGAAAAAAATATTTGAGTTATCTACAAAAGTTTTAACATGAAAAAGATATTCAGGTTACTGATACTGTTTTTTCTGCAATTCACGTTGGCTTCGTGCGGAGATAAAAAAGATTCTGCGCAAAGTTGTTCGATTCAGCTTGATGAACAAAAATATTCAGAGGTTTCAGAAAACGAAAATTGTACAAATTATGAAAGAGCAAGTGCTTATTTGGGGCGTGCTGGGATGTCTTTTGCTAATTTTATCAAACCTGGAGCAGCAGATAACCTGACTAAAACATTGGGGATTTCAAAGCTAAGTTCTCCCACTGACTACACAACTGGAAATCGTGGATATGTGACCAAAGCTCTCTGCTTAGTTGGATCCAATACAATTTTAACCTCCAGTCGATGCAACGGAAGTTCAAGAAGCAGATCAAATGATGAAATTGAAATTTCAATGTTTGCTAATATTGCTGACTTAATTTACCTCAACTATGGCGTTCTAGATAATGATTCAAACGGAATTATTTCCGATAATGAAACAAAAGCCTTCACTAGCTTAAGCACTGGTGATGTAAGTAGTTCTGGTGGTGGTACTGATTTAATTTCATATAGCCGTTTTGAGGTAGTTGCCGGGAGCACATCTTATATTGCAAATAGTGACCTGTCAAAATGTGTTACATACACAGATAATTTTACGGATAATGCCAGTTCTGGCAGTGATTGTGCTTCCAAGGCTATATCAGACGGTATAACTATATCCGAGATAAGGCCAATTTTAAAACTCGACAACATGACAGATATTACTGGCGGAGGCAGTTTGGATAACAGAGTTTCAATGGTAAATGAATTATCAACAATTTCTACTGCACTTGAATCTGATTTTTCTGCACTTGGAATTAGTTCAGAAAACAGCCTCAGAAAAAATATTTCTACAGGATTGAGTAAATTGGACAATGGAGTAAAAGCGAAAAACAATGGGACCTGTGAGGCGGCAGCTAAGTTTGATGTAATTTACTTGTTAGTTCAAAATCCTGCTGACAATAGTACCTCATCATCCGATTTAAAAAACAAGAACCTTGTCAGCAAAAGTGATTTAACGAGCTCCATTGATTCCGATTTGGAAGCTCCTACTTTGAGTGGATATACTACGACCGATGTGAGATTACTTTATTTGACAAGCACTTCTGGTGTATACACAGATTCATATGAAAAAGCACATAGCCATCTATACAATAGTATTAAGAATATTAGAAGCCTCGGAATTGAAACGGCAGTCAAAGGTGACGGAAAGGTAAGTTTCCGTGAATTAATTTGTATTGGTGAGAATTAAAATGCAACGTTTTGTTGCATGTCTATTCCTTTCTCTTTTTATTTTTCCAACTGGTTTACTTGCAGAAAGTACTATCTTAATATTTTCTGGTGATCTGAGAGGAGAGATTAAACCTTGCGGCTGTGCAGAAGAAGGTGATATGGGTGGTCTTCCCCGCCGACTCACTTTTTTCAAACAGCAGCTTACCCAAAATTCCAATCTTTTATATTTTGACCTGGGGAATAACTTTCCTGAACCTTCCGAACAAGGTGATCTGAAAATCCAGCTAATTCAAACTGTTTTAAAACAATTGACTCCACAAGTGGTTTTGGTTGGGCCGAATGAATGGTTGAACGGCTTGCATTTGCTTGACCCAAAAATTCCTTATCTCCTCAGTAATCAAAGTAGAAGACTTCAATTTTTAAGCTCAAAAACAATCCAACTAGACGGATATCGACTCACCGTGTTTGGATATTTGTCACCAAATTATGTTTATCAGAATCTGAATGAACCACCAGTTATTTTGCCGGTAGGTTCGGAATTGTTAGCAGAATGGAAAGTTGAACTTAATAAAAATGGAGGATTGTATCGAATCCTATTATTTCGTGGAAATGTTGAAGAGTTGGAAAGATTTAATCAATCTGGAATATTCGATTTGATTGTTGCAGGAAGCAGCAACGAAGATGAACTGAATCAAATTTTGGAAATGAAGACAGGAAATATTTTTTTCCCTATGATTCCAACAAAAGGACAGGGTCTGTTAACAGGAGAATTAACAAAAACTGGAAAGTTAAATCCAGTTAATCAAGAAATTGTTCCGGCAAATTTGTCAGTTACATGGTTAAGACCAATTATTGAAGATGCACCAGAATTGCAAGGTGTTTTCCAACTCTATGATGCAGAAGTGAAGGAACTGTTTCTAAGTAATTTGGACAGAATAGATAAACAGCGGGAAGAATCTCCATTTATTGGAAATCAAGTCTGTGTAGGTTGTCATGTAAATGCAACTGCGATTTGGGGTAAAAGTAGACACGCACATGCTTTTGCAACTCTGGAAAATAAAGAAAAACATTTTGACCCAGAATGTTTGGAATGTCATGTAGTTGGAATGAAACCATGGGAAGCTTCAGAAAACTCTTCAGAATTATTGCTAAAATTTTCAGGTAGAACAGGTTTTCTTAGTCCCGGATTAACTCCACATTTGAAAAATGTACAGTGTGAAAATTGTCATGGTCCTGCTAGAGCTCACTTGGAAAACAGTAAAGTCCATCCAGCTAATAAAGAACCGAAATCCTCATGTGTGAGTTGTCACCATGGTAGTCATTCCCCAATGTTTAATTATGAATCATACTGGCCAAAGATAAAACACTAATCTTTTTTACCAAACTAGGTTATCCACTCGTCACGTTCTGTTTTAGCCTGGGCTAAAAGTTTGATTAACTTTTCTTTGTCATTATTCCTAATTTCACTCTCAAGCTTGTCCAAAACATTTTTGAATGTATTTATTCGAGAGAGCATTTGTTCTTGGTTTTCTAGAAAAATATCAGCCCACATTTCTGGGCTGGAAGATGCTATACGAGAAAAATCCTTGAGACCGGCACCGGAATAAAAAAGAGCTTCAGGAGTACTGGAATCAGAGATTGCCTGAATAGTTGCGTAAGCCAGAAGATGTGGTAAATGACTGACTGAAGCAAAAATTTGGTCGTGTTCTTCAGCTTTCATTTTTGTGACTATCGCACCTACTGACTCCCAAATTTCACAAACTGTGTGGACAACATGCCGATCAGTGTTTGTTTCTGGTGTAATTATACATCTCTTTCCGGAGAATAAATTTTCCTTTGCTGCCAGTGGTCCGAAGTTTTCTGATCCAGCAATGGGATGCCCACCAACAAAACTGATTCCCTTATATACTGGTGTGCTCATCAACTCAAGAAGGGGAGTTTTCACGCTTCCTGTATCTGTTAATATTGCAGATTTTGAAAGATGAGGACAAATTTTTGGAAGCACCTCATCATAGGCTCTGACAGGTACAGCTAAAATAACCAATTGTGCTTCAGCCAGTTTTGAGTCTGGAGTATCAGCTAGATAATCAACTAATTCCCTTTTGCAGATTTCTGCCCTGTATTCTGGGTTGTTGTCATACCCAAGAATATGCCCTGCCAATCCTAAACGGCGAACATCCAAGGCGAATGAACCACCAATTAGTCCGAGACCTACTATTGCTATAGAGTCAAACAATCTGAATCCTGGGGGAGAAAATTTTTAGCTTAGGTATTAGCAAGGTCAGCTTTAGCAGGGGGAGCCAAATTTGTCAAAAATACTGCTACCGGGCTAGCAACATAAATTGATGAGTATGTACCAATTAACACACCAATAAGCAGTGCGAATGCGAAATCATTAATAATTTCGCCTCCCAGTATATATATAGCCAACACTACGAATAGTGTAGTCCCCGAAGTAATCAGTGTCCTACTCAGTGTTTCGGTAATGCTCAAATTTATAGTTTCTTCAAAAGACTTTTTTCGGTATTTACCCTGATTTTCCCTTATACGATCGAAAACCACAATTGTATCATTGAGTGAGTATCCTACCACTGTTAGGAGTGCCGCAACAACAGTTAATGAAAATTCTTTGTCTAAAATAGAGAATATTCCTACAACGACAGTCACATCATGTAATAAAGCTATTATTGCACTTACTCCCTGTCTCCATTGAAAACGAATTGTTATGTAAAGTAAAACAAGTCCAAGTGCTATCAAAATAGCCTTCAGGGCACTAATTTTCAATTCGTCTCCGACTTTCGGTCCAATTGTTTCAATGCGGCGTATTTCGAAATTTGAGTGTTGTGGGGAAATAATTTTACGTAATTCTTTTGTCAAGTTCTCTCCTTTTTCAAGTGGACTGTCAGTAGGAAGTCCAAGCAGAATTTCGTGATCAGACAAATCTCCAAAAGTTTGTAAAACCACGTTCTTCATTCCATTTTCAGCAAAAAAATAACGCAGTTGATCGAGATTTGGTGGGCTAGAAAATTGAATTTGCACATTTGTCCCACCACGAAAATCTATACCGTATTTCAAACCATTGTGTGCAACAATAGAAGCTATACCTGAAAGAATTAAAACTCCTGAGAAAATTGAGGCCATACGCTTGAATCCAAGGAAATCAATAAAATGACCATCTTTAAAATTAAGAAACTGCATATTTTTTCAGTTAGTTGATCGGTTGGGTTATGATTATATTAAATGTTAAGTGAGTGCAATTTGGTTTTTCGCAAATAAAAAAAATCAAAAAAGAAACGGGTTACAATAATTGCCGTAAACATACTAGCAATAATGCCCACAGAAAGTGTAACTGCAAAGCCCTTGATTGGACCTGTTCCAAATTGCAGCAGCGCTAAAGCAGCAAAAAGAGTAGTAACGTTTGCATCCAGTATAGTACGAAATGCCTTACCAAATCCTTCCTGAATGGCGGCTCGAGGGTTTTCCGTACGTTTTATTTCTTCACGAATACGTTGGAAAATCAAAACATTTGCGTCTACTGCCATACCAATGGTCAAAACAATTCCCGCCATCCCCGGTAGTGTCAGTGTTGCTCCAAAAACTCCAAGTACTGAAATTATTAATAATACATTGAAAATCAATGCTGCAGCCGCAAAAATTCCAGCCAGACGATAATAAAAAATCATAAAGATTAAAACAAGCGAACTACCAATCATTAGTGAATTCAGTCCCTGTTTAACTGAATCTTCTCCCAGACTTGCACCTACAGTACGTTCCTCACGTATTTCGATTGGTGCAGGTAGAGAACCTGAACGCAGAACGATTTTAAGAGTATCAGCTTCTTCAACCGTAAATTGTCCCGAAATAGAAGCTTCTCCACCAGTGATAGCTTCCCGGATCACAGGTGCTGACTGTACCTTATCATCCAGTACAATTGCCATGTTGCGTCCCACATTGCGACGAGTGATTTTTGCAAAACGATCCGCCCCTATTGAGTCAAAAGACAGAGCAACATAAGGACTGTTGTCTCGAGAGTCAATTCTAACTCTTGCATCTCGGATAAATTCACCTGTCATTAAAATTTTTTTATTTAAAACATAAGGTCGTTTAGAAATCAATTTGTTTGTTGCCTTGTCCCAGACCTCTTCGTATTTAACAACTTCAGTCAACGGGTTGTAGGTGTTAGGTGTTGCATTACTGTTGACAATTTGAAATTGTAGAACTGCTTGCGGTCCAATTAATTCAATTGCACGGTCCCTGTCTTTTAACCCTGGAAGCTGGATAACAATGTTGTTTTCACCCTGTTTCTGTAGTGACGGTTCGCTGATCCCCAAACTGTCTATACGGTTCCGTAAAACTTCCAGCGCCTGACTCACGGAGTTTTCTTGTATTAGCTGAGCTTCTCCCGGTTTTAGTTTTAAATAAGTCAGATCGTTCTGCATATTCAGATCAAACTGGTTTAAGAACCGATCATATGGTGCAATATCTAGATTTACTTTTTTGCCGGGCTCCATTTCAAGAATCAGGGAATTGGTTGCTTGCCTAATTTCAATGAAATCAACCTGTTCGTCAATCAGCAAATCTTCTAATTCAATGGAAGTTCTACGAATAATTTCCTTAACTGCTTCATCAACTTTTATTTCAATATCTAGGTACATTCCCCCTTGTAAATCTAGACCGAGATTTACCTTGTCTTCAATAGTCTGTGGATCAATACCTGTTTGATACGCCCTGTAAGTAGGAAAAGCGTAATAAAGTGCACCAAGCAAGACAATGAGTATGATGGATCCTTTAAGTTTAATATCCATATTTCCA
>CAZOTX010000078.1:0-6385 GCA_964582835.1 uncultured Pseudomonadota bacterium
ATGCATTTTGTTCTTGAGCAGTAAGCCCATATGGCATTGCTGCCACAAAAGAGATTGAATCAGATTTTCCTGCCCAATAGTATGGAGCACCATATCCCATTTGTGCAGCACCAGTTTGTACAGCATCCATGGCTTCAAAGGGTTTTACTAACTCCCCAGCATGATAGGCTTTAATAGTTAACTTGCCGTCTGAAGCAGTACTTACAAATTTCGCGAATTCTTCCAGTGCTTGTCCTAACAGACCTGCTTTACCAAAAGCAGATACGACATTCCACTTTTTCCGACCTGCTGAAATCGCTGGTGCTGGAAACGTTGAGGCTGCAACAGCGGTTACACCACCGGCAACAGCTGCGCCCTTAATAAATTTTCTACGGTTCATTTGGACCTTTTTGTTTAATAATTATAAAGACAACAAGATCAACTTATAGTTGCTGTCGTAATTTTATTTCGCCTTTTTGGAAAAACTAACGAAATTCTGCTGATCCTATATTGAGGCAGATTATTTGTCAAGCTTTATTTATTTAATTTAAAACTGAGGTATTATTTGGTGAAGAATGTTGTCACTTTATGTTGAAGTATAAATATGTTTTCTGTATGTTTAAAGCTTGGTGAAATCTTAAAAATTTCTAAAACTATAGTCTTGACGAGCGAAGTGAGAATTTTCAAAAAACCACTGAAAAATTTAAATAACCTTCCCTTCTGTCGAAAAAACAAATTGCAGATTCAAAATATTTTATAAAACCGTTGCAGATATCTAAAAAAATAATATTAAAAATATAGAGGTAAATTTGGTTTGTTTTTTAAAAAAAATTAAGTTGATCATGTTTACAATGCTGTTGTGGTTCTTTATTCCTGTTTCGGCATGGGGAGTTTCTGGGTTAGGATGTATTGGAGCCACAGTAGCAGAATATCTCATACCAGGATTGGGATATGGAATTCTTGGTCACTACGATAAAATGCTTGTTTTGGGGGGTTCTCGTTGGATTGTTCTTAATAAATATTGGCAATATTCACGCAGTAGTGAATACGAACAATACTACAACAAGATTTATAAAAAGACAGACTTGGCGGATGACAAAACGCAACATGATTATTTTTATTCCAGGGAAACGTACTATGCTAATGTTTCTTTAAGCATTTACGGAAACCTCACTTTTGTAACGTTTTTTGATCTGTATGATACTGGTTGTGAAAAAAATTCCAAGACTTTTGGATTGATTTTGTCTCCTTTTAAGATTTGGGAATATGCAGGTGAATGGACATTTTGGGCACCAACAATTTGGGCCTCTACAGTTTCTCTTGACTCAGATTTAGTTACGTATCATGTGGACAATGATTTAACTAAAAATGAAATGATAAATACATCGTTTTTACAGTATCAACTGGTTGGTGTTGGTGAAGAAATGCTGTTTCGTGGTGTTATTCAGAAATCTTTGTTCAATTTGTTTTCAAATGGATTCAGTAAGGGATCTTCGCGCTGGGGAAGTATAATAACCGCTAGTGCTATTTTTGGTGCTGCTCATTCAGGGATTGGCTTTACGGCAACCCCCGGGATTGCTTTTGTTGCTGGTTTATATTTAGGAATGGTTTATCATCCTGCGGATGGGGATTTTGATCTTACACAGCCGATTGCAATTCACTCATGGTGGGATACCATTCTTGGACACAGAAGATTAAAAGACGCAAAATTTGTAGAGCGTAAGAGTGGTGAGAGCGCACTGAACTACTCTCTAAATGTCAGACGAACCTACCCCATTTTTGGTTTTAATTACTTTTTCTAATACAAATAAGATTGAATTCCACAGTGTTTTTCACTCAATTTAGAAAATAATCCCTCTTCTTTTCTATCATATAATAATGAAGCAAAAAAGAATTAAAGTTCAAAAATAAGATGTCGATAAGAAACACAATGGAAAACCTTTCTTGGAACAAATTAGCCAGGAAAAGAGAATGTATGACTCTCTCTAATTAATAATTGAATAGTGAGATTTCATTCGAATGCTAATTCTCTTTTTAACGAGCATAATTATGTGAAACGATAATTATTTTAGTTCTCAAGGAAGAATAAATGATCTTAGAAAATATTTCTGTATTTGCTGTTAGGCATGTTGTAATGGTTTCACTCTTTTAATGATAACATTGTTAATATTGAAAGTATGGATTTGAGATAATTCACTTTATGTTGAACTCTAAATATGAGTTCAGATGCACGATTTTGTCAGCAAATATATTTTTTAGTGTGCAAGTTAATTATAACTATTAGCTTAGATGAAAATTTTTGTCTATTTAATAAATAGATCAAAATCGTCTAACTAAGTCTTACGACTTCTAATATTTTAAAAATAATAAATGCAGCACACTGACATATGTTCAAAATGAGTCAAAACGGATCAAACATTTTGTTGAATCTTTTGGTATGATTTCAAAGTGTATAATGTTGTTGGGTTATAAAAATCTTCTTTAAACTCTAATTAAAGAGGAATTCTATAATTGATTCAATATCAAGATAATTTGAATCTGCTACATGGTTTGTCTATTCAAAATTGTGTTTTTTGAGGGGAGTAGACTACTCTCTTGATAAAACGCAGTAGAGAATTGCGTTTAGTTTTCAAAAATTGCAGATACACTCTGCTGATAGGGCTAACTGTTTCTTGTTTAAGAAGCAAGTTCTCATCAGTATAGAATGTGTTTATTTGGAAAATTAAAAATTTTTTGGACGTTGTGCTTGAAATTCAGAGACGTCTGTTGCCCGATCTATTTCTTTAAATACTGAAGAGTGTCGGGCTGTGATATTATTTTAGCAAATTGCCTGAAATAAACATTATGTGTTTTGAGGGTTAGAGGGTTCTAATGCTGAAAAAATTAATTAATGTAATGATATACAAAATATTGTAATAAAAATAATATTAAAATTACTTAAAGATCACTAAGGTCATATACGTATGACCGATTGTAAAACTCTAATTAAAGGAGAATGCTATGCGAGTCAACCATAATACAGCTGCAATTAACTCGTTGAGACATTTAAGCAGTACAACAAAAGACACAAAACAGAATTTGGAACGTCTTTCTTCTGGTTTAAAAATCAATTCTGCAGCAGACAGTCCAGCTGAGTTAATGATTTCTGAGCAAATGCGTACACAAATTTCTGGGCTCAATCAAGCAGTAAAAAACTCAGAAACTTCAATCTCAATGGTACAGACTGCAGAGGGTGTGTTAAGTGAATTTAGCTCCATGTTGATAAGTTTGCGTCAATTAGCTCTACATGCAGCAAATGATGGAGCATCTGACGAAAATATGTTGCAAGCAGACCAGTTGGAAGCAGAAGAGCTTTTGTCGACTATGGATAGGATAGCTTCTTCAACCCAATTCGGTACAAAAGTACTATTTGATGGTAGCAATGCAGTTGATGGGGTGGCTGTGGGAGAAGGGTTGACTTTTTATGGTGCTTCACCACTTACTCAACAGGCTCCAACAAAGCAAGGTTACTCAGTAGACATTGAGCAAGTCGCAATACGTTCTAGTGTAGACGCTGTTAAAAGTCTTTCCGTAGAAGAAATTGAAAAAGGAGCTTCGTTTATGATTAAGGAAAATAACAGGGTTATGGAAATGAACACGAATCAGGATAAAAATCTAAAGAAAAATATACAGCAGTTGATAGGAAATTTTCATAGATCTCCAGATATATTTTCCAGAGAAAGTACTCAGGCAAGGTTGGGAGATTTAATTGCTAGGTCATTGCAGAAAAAGGCAAATGAAAACGGACTTTCAGTATTAATATCGATAAATGAGAATGGTATGCTCAGGGTAAAACATAAACACCACGGTAGTAGACCTAATTTTGCAATCTCAACGAATGTTTCAAAACTGTTTGGAGAGGAACCAGGAACTATTAAACTTTCCAGCGGAGGGCAAGATGTATCTGGTTATATTGGAGGTCACCTTGGTATTGGCAAGGGGCAGTATCTTCATGGAGCAGAGGGGACTCCCACCGAAGGATTAGTTATTCAGTATGCTAAAGAACCGGGGAACCGTATAGTATTTATAAAAGATGCACAAGGCAGAATAGTTGGTCAAAAACTTGTCAGAGAGACTGATGAAGAAATGGTTGGAAAAGATATAGAAGGTTACGTTCACATTGCACAAGGTTCTGTAGTCTATCAAGTCGGTGCGAATCACAACCAAACAATATCATTTTCATTGGATGATCTTCGCACTGGGCAAATTGCTCGAGATGTTGAAAATAAGAGTGAATTTAAAAGTCTGTCTGACATAGATCTTACGAATAGTACTGGTGCACAAGATTCAATTAAATTAATTGACAAGGCAATTCAGGAAATTGGTGTTTTACGGGGAAATATTGGTTCATTCCAGAGAAATTCATTGGAATCTAATTTAAGGAATTTACGAATATCAAGTGAAAACCTGACAAGTGCAGAGTCTGTTATCCGTGACTCAGATATGGCTGCGGAAATGAGTGACTTTACTAAAAATCAAATTTTACTTGCATCCGGAACTGCAATGGCTGCGCAAGCGAACCAAATTCCTAAATCAGTATTACAGCTTATTGGGAGTGCATCTCAGTAACATAGTTTAAAGGTTCAAGATTCATGGTTCAAGGTTTAAGGTCCTGTTGCCTAGCCCTTATCTTGTTTCTTGAACCTTTACAAAAGTCCATTTAAAAAATGATTTACAAATTTGTTGTCAGAAAGACTGCAAGTTTGCGAATTATTATTTAAATTTAAGTTTTGTCCCCGGAAAGAGAAATGACGTGTCTTTGGACACTGATTTTCTCTACCGGAAAATTATAAAATAAGAGGGATTATGTCTATCAATATTCGAACAAATATTGGGACCAGTATGAGGTCTTTAAGCGAACAGGGTACATTTAGAAACTCTATGTATCAGCAGCAGAATGAGCAAGAGAAAAAAGATAAACAAAAAACTCTTGTGTGTCCAGCTGTTATGAGAGATCACGTTACCTCCCATTTCACGATGAATGATGATTTACGACTTTTTACAACAGGTCTACAAAGTGAAATTTCTAATCTTGAGGAAGAAATGTCTATTGTTCAAACAGTAGCATGTGCTTTGGAAAATGTTGAAGTTACATTGTCAGAAATCATGGAGTTACTTGTAATTGTTTCAAAAGAAAAAAAATATAATTCAGTTATGAGAGAGGCTGACCAGCAAGAAATTATGCAGTTGCTTAATCGCATAAACACAGTAGCTAATGAAACAAGTTATGGACATCAATCATTGTTGGATGGCAGTTTTGGAGTTAGGGGAGTTGCAACTGGTGAGTTTTTGGATTTTGTAATGATGAACAGTAATTCAAAAACATCTCCACTTAGCGGTTATGAAGTATTGGTAACTGAAGCAGCATCAAGATCTGAACTAAAGGGTTTTAGACCATTTACACAAGATATGGTAGACAATCAAGAACAGTTTGTCTTTGAAGAAGGTGGAAAATCAAATGGTTTTTTTACTCAGAAAGGTGAAAGTGTTAAAGTTACATTTGAACGTCTTGCAGACTGGCTATCGGAGAAAAAAATACCAATTGAAATTGTTAGAAATGTAGATGACATATTGCACTTAAGACACCTACAATATGGAAGTGCGTATAGTTTTGGAGCTTCAAGTTTCACACCGGGTCTCCTTTCTGAAGAGAGCCAGAAGGTTACGTTAGCTTCTCCAGGATTAGATGTTAAAGGTACAATCAACGGAATACCTAGTTTAGGGCACGGTCAATACTTAAGTGTTCCTTCAGAGACGGATGATATAGGCGGACTGACAATAAGATACTATGGAAATGAAGCCCCTTTGGATAGGATTGCGGGTACAGTCTCTGTGAGTCAGAATGGTTTCCAATTTAAGGTGGAAATACCTGAGCCGCACATTGAAATACTAAGTCTGGCAAGTATTCATACTTCAAAACTAGGGGTTGATACTGAGAATGTTTCAGGTTTTAATTCGTTAAATGAAATAGATATTGAAAGTGAACAACGAGTTGAAGATTCAATGATTATCTTGGAAAAAAGTTTAAAAGAAATTACTGAAGTCAGAACCAGGGTAAAGGTTCTTTGTGAAAAAACTTTTAATGACTCAATGAAGAATTTGCGAAACAAATATGACAAGATGGTTTTTATAGATCAAAACATAGAAAATAGTGAGGAAGCACATTTTTTCGCCGAGCAAACGAGAAACATAATTGCCAAGAATTTAAAACGTTCTACAGAGGCACAGGCTCATATGAATCCGAAAATTGTGCTCTCATTGTTAAAGTAAAAACATAGTTTAAATTTCAATGAAAAATCGCTATAGCGGAATAAGTATTTGAAATTCTTTATATGTTTTTAGGAGTAATTTATATCTTTCAGTTAAT
>CAZOTX010000079.1:0-6380 GCA_964582835.1 uncultured Pseudomonadota bacterium
TGTCGATACCGTTACCACACACCAGTTCACCACGATCAGTCTGACTGAGATAAATATGCAGCGTTCCACTGACCACAACATGATGCAGCCACGGTTTGTATGACTGCGTGACCAGAGCCTGAAGAGGGTGCGTTACAAAGGGTAGTTTTACATTAACTTTTTTGCAAACTTCTGAACTCCAGCCAGCAACTACAGAAATAACTGTGTTGCACTTAATTGTACCCCGATTGGTAACCACTCCGGTCGTTTTTCCATTTTCCAGCAAAATATCTTTTACTTCTGTCATTTGGTGAATTTGGACACCTTTCCTGTCGGCTCCTCTAGCATAGGCCCAAACTACCGCATCATGACGAATTATTCCACCAGGAGGATGATAAAGTGCTCCATGTATCGGAAAACGAGGATGATCAGTAATATCAATTTCTGGAAGCTTTTTTTTAATTTCTTTGGGATCAAGCATATAACTTTCTATCCCTAGTGCCTTGTTGTTTTCAGCACGTGTTACTAATCCTGAAATAGCCGCAGTTGAATGTCCAAGTGTGAAATGTCCTTGTTGACTGAACATCAAGTTAAAATCTAAATCACCTGCTAAATTTTCATATAATCCGAGGCTCTGGTCATAAAATTTTATGCCTTCTTCTGTACGGTAATTCGAGCGAAGTATAGCAGTGTTACGTCCAGAGCCACCGTAACCGATGAATTTCTGTTCCAGAACTGCCACATTGGTGATACCATGGATATTCGCTAAATAATAAGCGGTTGCTAGACCGTGTGCACCCCCACCTATGATTACGATGTCATAATGTTTTTTGAGATCGTGGTTTTGCCACATTCGTTGTGTCATTATTTGTCCTCCTCAAAAGAAACTGGAACAGTTGCAATTCCACCAGGTACCATTCCTACTCCTATTCCAACGTCCATGAGGGCATCGTATAGAGATTCAGACAAGTTTCGTGGATGGATTATAATGTCAAGATTTTTAGTGCGATACAAAGTCATGCCTACTGTATGAATTGATGATTGAAGGACTGAACCAGCTACTACTTTGTCTCGTCTCAAATCAACGGCAGTGGATCTATTTAAAACTTCATCACGCCTTGGGCCACCCAAAACAAGACAACCCTGTGAACCAGTTTGGTCCGTTACTGTAGTTATTTTGGGATCAATATTTTCCATTAATTTTGTTTCCATTCCGGGCTGACACAAAATCAAAAAATCGTTGAGTGTTAAGCACAAAACAGCCATGTCTTGCTTTGTCGCAGTTTTTAGAGGTTCCAACCTTGATGTTCCCTTAAAAATTTGTTCTGCAGCTTTTGGAGCATTACCTCCAGAAAGGGAAATTTTGCCAATGTGTGACCAATCAATAAGAACGCTTTCATTTGCCAAATGCTGAGATTCACGTTCTTTATTTCCAAAATATTCAGCAATCTTCCATCCAGAAACTTCAGTCAATTTGACCGGATGTTTCCGATAAATTCCCGAGAGAGGGCTGATTTTTAACACTCTTTTCTCCTTATTGTGATTTTGTAATGTATTTCAGAAGTTCAATAACCTGACCAGTTGTTTTTGTCCAAGCCATAGCAGATCCATCTACTTCTTTAAGCGGATGGACAATATCTTCTGAATGTAAAGTTACATAAGGTGTACCTGTAGCTGCACAATATCCTGCATCAAATGCTGCATTCCATTGCTTATATTTTTCACCAAAACGGATGACAGCCAAGTCACTTTTTTCAATTAATGTCTTTGTACGAATAATATTGACCTTTGCTGATTTATGATCTCGCCAAAATTGATTTATCTCTTCTCCCAAACAATCACCAGCAGCATCACTGGCACTATGATCTGTAACGGCGGAAACGAACTCAATTTCGAGTTCATTCTCCTTTACACCATTTTGAATCTCTTTTCTCCAGTCAGTGTGGATTTCTCCAGAAAGATATACTGTGAATGTCATGTTTTTTAATTATAATTAAAACTTCCGTTAGACTTGTTTTATTTGATTATCTTGAGTAAAAAATATAGGATTAAGTCAGATTTTAAATGATTTGATTCAAAGCCCCTTCAATTTTATCTAATGTGCGTTCTACATTGTGTAATTTATCCAATCCAAAAAGACCTAAACGGAAACTTTGAAAATCTTCTGGTTCATCACACTGTAGAGGAACCCCAGCTGCAATTTGAAACCCTATTTCAACAAATTTTTCCCCAGATTGAATACTTTTGTTGTTGGTGTAACTTACAACAACACCAGGTGCTTGAAAGCCCTTAGAAGCAACACTTTTGATCCCTTTTTCTTCCAGCATATTCCTTACTTTGTCACCAAGTTGTTGCTGTTCTGTGCGGACTTTTTCAAATCCGTATTCTTCAGTTTCTTTCATGATATCGCGGAAACGTCTTAGCGAATCGGTCGGCATAGTTGCATGATATGCATGTCCTCCGTTTTCGTAAGCTTCCATGATATTCCACCACTTTCTTAAATCGCATGCGAAACTGTTGCTCTGCGTATTTTCTAGACAATCTTGTCCCTTTGCACTTAGCATTACCAATGCACAACATGGAGAAGCACTCCATCCTTTTTGTGGTGCACTAATCAGAACATCTACTCCAGCAAGTTCCATATCAACCCAAATTGTTCCAGAGGCAATACAGTCTAAAACAAACAAGCCTCCTACTACATGAACAGCATCAGCTAACTTTTGGAGATAATCTTCAGGGAGCATTATTCCCGATGATGTTTCCACGTGAGGTGCAAAAACCAAATCTGGTTTTTGGGATTTTATCGCTTCCACAACTTCTTCTATTGGTGCTGGTACAAAGGGAGAAAGAGGAGCATCGTGTAAACGACGTGCTTTAAAAACAATGGATTCTGATGGGATATTGCCTTTTTCAAAGATTTGTGTCCACCGGAAACTGAACCAACCGTTCCGGACAACCAAACATTTTTTCCCAGTAGCAAACTGCCGAGCTACTGCTTCCATACCAAAAGTTCCGCTGCCTGGAACCACTACTACTGTTTGTGCGTTATAAACTTTTTTCAGTGTCGAAGAAATATCTTTCATTACCTCTTGAAATGCTTGCGACATGTGATTTAACGAACGATCTGTGTAAACAACTGAATATTCTAAAAGACCATCTGGGTCAATTTCGGGAAGTAATCCTGGCATATTAGTAATTTGTTATTTGGTTAGATAAAAAATTTTTTATTCTCGTACAAAAATTGATGAGTGTTAACTTTTTAACCGCTTTCCTTCAGGATCATACGCCGCATGATCTAGTACTGTTGCTAGCACATCATTTCCGTTTGATAAGCGGATTGTGAAATTGTTTCCAGTCTCTGCCATCTCTTTACGTACCCAAGCTAAACCAATTCCACGTTTCAAGGTAGGACTGAGACGTGAACTTGTGACTCGTCCAGCGATTTTACCTTTTTCCAAAACAGCTACACCATCTTCTGGTATGGGATCGTTGGGTTCAAGTTGATACGGTACCAGCTTATTTTCGATACCACGCTCCTTGAAATGCTTTAAAAAAGCTTTTCCGACAAAATCGGCTTTCTCGTCCTTAATCGCAAAACCCACTCCTGTTTCATAAGGACTGCTTAAGGCATCACTGTCGGTTCCAGGAATCAAGTGACCTTTTTCCAAACGTAATATACGTTGTGTTTCCACACCAAAAGGATTTAGCGCAAATCCTTCGCCTTCGTGCATTAAATGATTCCACATCGATTCGCCGTATTCTGATGGGAAATGAATTTCATAACCTAGTTCTCCAGTGAATCCGATACGGTAAAATGAAACATCAACCCCTGCTATACTTGTCTGTCTACAGTGCATGTATGGAAAGGCTTCATTAGACATGTCTATCTTGACCAGTTTTTGCAAAAAATCTCTTGACTCTGCACCGGTTATGTTTACTGCCGCATTTGCTAGACTAAGATTTTTTATCTGTACATCAAAATTTTCCACTAATAGCCACCACTGAAAAAGGGAGTTAATCGCATCCTGGTTTCCCGTTGTTGTGGTCAAATAATATTTCCCTTTTTCTAGATGGGAAATTGTACCGTCCTCAAAGAGAATCCCATCTTCTCCAACCATGATTGAGTAACGAGTCCGGCCAACTTCAAATTTCCTATATTTCCCGGGCAACATAAATTCCAGAAAATCAATTGCATCAGGTCCGCAGATTTCTATTTTCCCAAGTGTGCTGACATCAATCATCCCTAGACCATTGCGGACATAGCCAACTTCTTTCTGCGGATCTATGTATGAATCTGGCCGTTTCCATTGTCCTGCATCAAGAAATTTAACTCCCAATTCAATGTGACAGTGGTGGAGAGGTGTTCTACGAATTGGAGACAAATGGGGGGCGCGTCCTGCAAGGATACCAAATGTCGTCCCTGAAAAAGGAGGTCGCATAGTAGTAGGTACAGCATCGAGTGAGGAAAGACCTGTGTCTTGTGCGGCAAGACGTGCTACGACTTCGTGACAGCCTTTTCCCTGACAAGGTCCCATTCCCATGCTGGAGTAACGTTTGAGAGATTCTACCTGATCGTAACCTTCTTCAATTGATGCACGTGCCTCATCGCGTGTAACATCCATGCACTTACAAATGAAATGATGTTTGCCACCCGCTTCAATGTCGGCAGGTAAGGCCTTGATAATTTCATCCACCGAACGTTCTGAACTCTCAGCTGCTTTTTTCTTAGCGGCAGCTTTCCCGGTTTTCAATCCTTCACTAAATAAACGTTCAAATCCTGCATAACCATGAACTTCGCCTGTGGAATACATGCCGGAAGGTAAATTTTTCACTCGCAAAATTTGACGTTTTTCATCCCATTCTGGACGATTTCGGCCCATAGAAAGTAGATTTAGTTGTGGTTTAAATCCAACAGCCATGACTAGTAAATCACAATCAAAAGATTTATAAGAATCACCACCAGATATTGGGCCAACATCGATGCTACTGATTCGTTTTTTCCCATGAGAAGCGTGAACGGTCAAGTCTTTGTAAACCGGGATAGCCAAATTACGGACTTGCTCCTCAAAATATCCAACACGTCCGGATTCACGTCCGTCAATCACAGCTATAACATTGGCTCCTGCTCCTTTCAGGAGCAATGCAGTGTGAAAACCACCGTCGTGCGTCGTCACCACAACAGCATTCTCTCCTGGAAGCACTGAGTGGCACATTATTAGTCTCTCAACTCCTCGTGCAGTTAAGATTCCAGGTCGATCATTGTTTTCAAAAATCAAATGTCGGTCGGTTGCTCCGGGTGCCAGTACCAATGATTCTGCACGTATTTTATACAAATCAGCACCACTCTGAGCTGCAACTAGATTGTCTTCGTAAATCCCAAAAACGTTTGTATTTACCATCATTTCTAGATTAGGATTCAGAGCTATTTCTTTAATTAATTTTTGTATTGCCTTGTTTTCCGGAAGTCCGTTCAATGTTTTATTTTCACAGTGTTTAACTTGAAAAATACTGTGCAATGAATGACCGCCTAGTTCAGGGTTATCATCAATCAACAAAACTTGTTTCCCTTCTTCAAGTGCTCCTTTTGTAGCAGCCAGTCCGGAAGGACCCCCGCCGACTATACATACATCTGGAAATCGGTAATGTTTTTCGTAACGACGATTTAAATGTTTTCCCGCCACATCAATTTTTCCAAGTCCGGCTATCTTCCTTATTTGATGTTCTGCGATTGGCCATATCCATTTGGGTTTATGAAACATTTTGTAATAAAAGCCATTAGGTAACATGGGAACAAAAAGATCGTTGATAGCTCCTAGATCAAACTCCAGTGAAGGCCAGGCATTTTGTGATTGTACAACCATCCCGTTCTGTACTCGAGTTCTATCTGCTAACATATTCGGTTCATGATTTACATTGACCAAAGATTCATGTCCTTGTCCGAATACGTCATAAGCCCCACGTGGTCTATGGTACTTAAAGCTTCGTGAAAGAATTGTTTTTCCTGAAGCAATCAGTGCTGAGGTGATACTGTCACCAGAAAATGCTTTGATACGTTTTCCGTTGAATGTGAAAGAGATTTCTACTCCCAAATTTGGAAGTTCACAATTTTGATGTTTTGTAATACGTTTTGACATCAGGACTTTCCATTATCGTGTTTAAAATTTACCCCCAAATCTCTATACCAAAAACTTCTGTGATCAGAGTTGTTCAAGGTGTCTCGTTCTGCTAAAAACCAGCTTTGGCAGCCATTTCGGTGGTACCACCATTCTATTTGTTGTCCCATGTTATTTTCACGGAAATATACATAATTAATCCAATCTAAAAATTCTGCGTCTTTATCAGGTCTGTTTTTGAATTCACTCTTGAAAGTAAATTCACTCACGGCACGCTTACCACAATTA
>CAZOTX010000080.1:0-6374 GCA_964582835.1 uncultured Pseudomonadota bacterium
AGTGATTTAGCTTATCAACTAGCATCTCGTTATGCCATGCGTCAGGCAGTTGCAAAGGCAAAACCAATATTGCTTGAGCCAGTCATGAAAGTTGAAGTGGAAACTCCAAGTGAGTATCAAGGGGCAGTTATTGGTGACCTTAGTTCTAGACGGGGTGAGATTTATGGATCAGAAGTTAAAGGCGACGATACTGTTATAAATTCGGGTGTGCCTTTGGCAGAAATGTTTGGTTATGCGACAACTCTTCGTTCTATGTCTGCAGGTAAAGCAAATTACACAATGGAATTTGAGAAATATACAGAATGTCCTTCATTTGTGCAGGAAAAAGTAATCAAGGAACGTCAGGAAAAACTTAAGGAAAAAGAAGGTTAATCCTGGTAGAATTCAAAAATTTTTTCTACAACCACTTCCTGCATGTTTCTACTTAATCCGGGAAAAACAGGTAAAGCAAGTACCTCTTCTGCGGCTGTCTCAGAAACTGGGAAGTCTCCTGATTTCCACCCTAAATTTCGAAAACATTCTTGCAGGTGAAAAGGAAGCGGGTAATAAACTTCAGATGCAATTTCGTGTTCAGATAAAAAAGACTGTAGCTCGTTCCGCTTTTTGGCTCTGATTACATACTGGTTGAAAATATGTGGATTTTGCAGACATTGGGAATTATGCATGACCTGGGGTACACTTACGCTTCCTACTAATCTTTTTTCAGCAAACAATTTATTGTAGTATAGAGCATTATCCTGACGCTGTTTGTGCCAATGATTCAGGTGTGGGAGTTTAACCCTTATTACAGCAGCCTGAATAGGGTCAAGGCGAAAGTTCCCACCAATTACACGATGGTAATATTTCCTTTCACCTCCGTGAACTCGTTTAAGACGTAATTGTTCTGCAAGTTCAGGTTTGTTCACTGTAACAATCCCGCCATCTCCAACTCCCCCTAAATTTTTTGATGGAAAGAAAGAAAAACAGCCAAATTCACTTAAACTACCTGCCTGCCACTTTTTACCATCTATTTCATACTCTGCTCCAATTGCCTGTGCACAATCTTCAATCACAGGAATTTCAAATTCTCTTGCAATATTTAATATTGCATTCATGTCTGCACATT
This sequence comes from uncultured Pseudomonadota bacterium, assembly GCA_964582835.1. GTDB lineage: Bacteria > SAR324 > SAR324 > SAR324 > NAC60-12 > Arctic96AD-7. The sequence continues at coordinate 1,106 of CAZOTX010000080.1, forward strand.
GTCCGTACAGATGTACTGGAACAATAGCCTTTACTCGTTTCAGGGTTTCCACATCCATTTCTGACAAAGTCACTCTTAATCGATCCGGGGCAATGTTATAAGTTTTCGGGTCAATGTCTACAAAAACTGGTTTTGCATTCAAACGAGCTACAACACCGGCAGTAGCAAAGAATGAAAAATTACTAGTCAGCACAAGATCTCCCGGTCCAACATTTAAAACCATAAGTGAAAGCAAAAGTGCATCGGTTCCTGAGGACACTCCTACTGCGTCTACTGTTCCACAATATTCAGCAATTTTTTTTTCCAGTTTCTCAATTTCTGGCCCCATTATGTAGCGAGTTGAATCAATTACTTTGGTAACAGCCTCAATAATTTCATCACGTAAATCATATAAAGTATGGTTTAGATCAAGTAAAGGAACTTTCATTAGTTTTGTTTTAAATTGGAAATTTAAGTTGTGCGATTACATTCTTTGAGAGTATCTTTATCAAAAAAATTTTAAAGACAAAATCAAACAAGAACCCAGATATCATACAGTGAATGAGTGTAGGCTGTAATGGCAAAGCCACGTATGAAATAAAGGACAGTAAACAATAATCCTGCAGCCCAACGAAACATGAAACTGTACAACTGCCATTGATCACCCATAGTCCCGGTATAGTGACTTATTGAAAAAAGGAATGATGCAGCTAAAACAGAAACAATGGCTATACTAATCCTGTTTTTCAAAAAAGGTTTTAAGAGTATTAAAAATAGGTTGAGTAATAGTACTCGAAAAAAAATTTCTTCAAATAAACCTGCCCCTAAGGAAAGTGCAATATTTTGTAGCGAACCATTCCCAGAGCCACTGGAAGATAGTCCACTGACATGTAAAATTAATTGTAGTATACCTCCAAGAAAGAGGCTATAAACAAATGCTTCTGCGAGCATCAGTACAAAATAATTTAACTTAAGCCGAACCCCGGTAGAGTAATATTTTGCAAAAGGAATCAAAACGAAAAAGATTCCGATCATTACATATGTCAGGTGTTCTGCCTTAAGATCGAAAGCCATTAAAAATGTCCGTATCCAGATATCTGCAGCATTTCTGATACTCCAATAGCGGGTTTGGGTCACGATGACCAATATTTCATAAGCTACTAATAAAGGTAGAGCTGCAACGACAGAGTAATAAGATGAACGTGAAAACCGCCAATAACTACTCATGTGGTCCTATTATGGATTCCAAAATTTAACTAATAGAAATTTGAAGGTAGAATACTAATGAACAAGTATGAAATATTACTTTAAAACGTGTTAAAAAAATTTTGATTAACTTCAGAAGAGCATAACTTGGACGGAATCAATAAATTTAAGTTTTTTTAGTTTGTTGGCCAAATTGCTAGTTTTAGAACTATCAATTTTGCCCACACGAACTCGATATAGTGTCTTATTCCCAGCAGTATGTTTAAAAATAAATGCATCCTTAAAGCCGTTTTTCTTAAGTTTTTCAACCATATTTTTTGCATTTTCTTGCTTTCGAGAAGCTAATACCTGAATTGTATAAGTTGGATTCTTGGTTGATTTAACTGCAGAAAATTTTGCTTTTTCTGGATTTTTTGGCAATTCTTTTTTGGGAACAGGGACAGATTTTTGTCCAGAAGTAAGACTATCTGGTGTGTCAACTTTTGGAGTCTCTGTTTTAGGCAATGTTGGTTGGGAGGGATTTGTAGATTTGGTTAGTTCAGTTGTTTTCTTTTTCAAGTTACGTATCTCTCCAATATCAATTAAATCTTTGTCTTTTTTTAACTCACTGAGCCCAAAAAACTTCAGTTCTTCCTCTGACAAAGGCTTTACTGCGGAAATATTTGTGTCAATAATAGAACTTTCCGGTGGCCTTTGCATACTAATTCCGGTTGTCATTCCTAAATAAAACGTAGCAACCAGGCTGAATGCACTAAGAGTCAGCAAAAGTACAACAACTGAAACTGTCAGTTGAATTCGAAAAACTTTTTTACCTTTTGATTCTGGCATTTCAATTTTTTAATAGGTTTACTTACATTGAAAAATGAGTGTTACTCCACAAATTCTTGATTTTCGGGAACTCAAGATGTTTTTTTAACATTTGAAGAAAAAATTCCCGTTTTATCTCTCTGGCACCTAAACTCAAGAGATGTGGTGTTGTTACTTGACAATCAATCAGTTTAATTCCTACTTGCATAGAAAATTCTGTCAGGGCAACCAGAGCTACTTTCGAGGAATCGTTTATTGTACTGAACATAGATTCACCAAAAAAGCATTCCCCCATTGAGATTCCATAAAGTCCTCCGACCAACTCTCCATCAAGCCAGCTTTCAACAGAATGTGCCAACCCTTCATGATACAACTCAGTGTATGCTTGCTGCATTTCAGGAATTATCCAAGTTCCGTCTCCTTGCATAATCCTCACATCAGCACAAGATTTTATGACATCCTGAAATGCAGTATCAAAACGAATTTCAAACCGTCCCTTGCGTAGGACTTTACGTAGGCTCCTTGAAATTTTTATTTCATTCGGAAATAAAACTAAACGTGGATCAGGACTCCACCACAATATCGGCTGACCTACTTCATACCATGGGAAAATACCTCTCTGGTATGCATCAATCAAACGCTCTTTAGTCAGATCTCCACCAACTGCTAGTAATCCGTCATCTTCTGCTTCTTCTATTGGTGGAAACAAGGGTATTTTGGGAATCATCTGGTAAACCGGCATGGCAACATTATAGAGATTTTTGTGGGACTTCAGTTAGACTAAAATCAAGCACAGGCTTACTCATGGTTACTCACGCGTATCAAAGGAAAAGGCAATTCTCATGCCATAAGGTGGGGGGCGAACTAAATTAAACATATGAAAAGTTTCTTTAATTATCACCATTAACTTATCTAAGTTAAATTTTTAAATTTTCAAACATTATTTCAAAGAAAATTCGAACCTATATCATCATCTATTTTTATTATGAAGGGAGCATTTATAAAGCTATTATTAGTTTTTTGAGGGATTAATTGAGATGGATTTGAAAAACTTTGATTGTACATCCAAAACGCCCCCATTAAAAATAGGGGCGATCCATTACAGGTGTTTTTCCTAATTATTTGGAACTCAGTAATTTAACAGTCTAAAGTGAAGAAAAAAATATTCTTGATTTATAATTTGTTAGACTAAAACTCCAATTGCCCCAATGATAACTAATGTAAGGACAATGCCGGAAGAAATTACTCCTTTCACGGAAGCCATTATCCCAAGTTTCCCGACTACTCCATTAACTTCAAGGACGCCGATAATTATGGTTAAGACCCAGAAAAGTCCAGAAAAATTTGTACTATCAGTTATTGCTATGGGGAAATGACTTGCAGCACCCATCATCAAAAGCATTGGAAAAGAAAACAATGTATTTGTTCTGGATGCCAATGCTGCTTTAGCAGCACAATTTGCAGCATTAGGTAATGCTTCCCCCCCTTCGGCAACCTGATTTGTTGATGCAATAACAATTTGTTGGTTAGGCCAAATAATCAGCCATACATTTAGAAACATTAATGTCCCAAGTGCACTTCCGGTAAGAATGAGAACACCCCATGACGAAGCAAAAATTCCCCATCCTCCCTGCATACCTTTACTGTGTAATGTCAGTGCACCTGCAAGGAAAGTGAACAAGGCAGCCCACCTAAACCACCAAAGAGCACGAGGTACAAGTTTCTGTACCGCTGCGGTTTTTGCGGAAGCATCGGTTTCTTTAAACCATTCACCTTGAACAAAGTTAAAATAATACAACAGTCCAATCCAAGTTATTCCTGAAAGTAGGTGTATCCAACGTAACAATAAATCCCATCCAAAAACAGAAATTATTTGCATAAAGTCTCCCAGTTTAAATTAAAAAGTTAAATATAATCTGTTCCCAAAAAATTTTCAAGTTATTTGCCTAAAATCTGAAAAAATTAATTCTTGAAAAACTCTCATAGTTTTTTCAGGAAAAAACTTATACGAGGATAAGAAACTACTGGAAGGACAATAATTTTTTGGAGTTAGAACCAGGGGAAACTATGAAATGACTTTAGCATTATATCTTTTTTTAGAAAAAATTATAATTAATAAATAAAGATTCAAGACTTAATTCTATAATTTTTTGAAACTAAAAAAAGCAGTTCCTCTACTCCTGTTTTGGTACTATGGTGAAAAGAATAATCCAGTTTACAGTCTGCTAGCAAAGCATAACGATCATTTCGATAAAAGAGCAAATCCCTATAGCATCGAGCCAAGGCTTTTTGGGGGGTTTCTCCTTGACGGGGCAGATATTTACCCCTCCAGATGACTGGTTTAGGATCCATTAGATAGGACTCAAAAAGCTGTTCATGTCTTTCTTGTGGTAGTCTAAGTTGAACGGTCAAAGTCAAATTACGTAAGCGCTCTAGCAATTTTTTTTCAAGATAAATTAAACTACCTGTTGTGTCAACTACAACCTGTTGGTCTTTTTGATTTAGAATTTCCAGTTCATCGCAGATTGTAGAGACAACCTCACTTTCAAGTTTAAGATAAAAAGCTTCTGCCTTGGCATAACCTTCAGAATATGGTTGTCCCATCCATCTGGCAAGATTCTTAGTTGACTTCCCCTTCATATCAAGTTCTTGTCCAAGTCTTTCAGCAATAAGATCGTCACAACTGTACCTTAGGAATCCCTGGTTTTCCATTCTCTTGGACCAGTGTGATTTACCTACGCCTGACATGCCTATTAAAGTGAGGGACACATTCCCTTTTTTAATAATTGATTTGGGAACCGGAAATTCTAACATGAATCACAAGCTTTAAATTATCCAGGATTTTAGCAAAATCAGGAATGATTCCGCAGAGAGGGAAATTATGTAAACACATATTTTGGGTATCGTTCAAAAGAAAAATACTATCAAAATTGGAAATATTGACTTAAACTTCGTTTGGACCAAGCATCAGAACAAAGTGTTTTTTTTGTACTCTTAAAGAAAAAATAAGTGGGCTAGTTTTTCCTACAATTATTCGCAGTAAAAAAACCAACCTTGACAATTTCTTCAGATATTAGATTCTCAATCAAATCTGGAAGATTTACTTCCGAAAACCATTTACGTTTTCAAAGGCATTTGAAAAAGGGAATGTATTTACTGCATATGAAAGAATTGATCTTCTTAACCTATTTTTCACCAGAAGAATCGAAATTTTTCTGTAGAAAATAATTCTTCTCTAATATTTACCTACATACATTTCTTTATCGAATGCTTTTTT
>CAZOTX010000081.1:0-6352 GCA_964582835.1 uncultured Pseudomonadota bacterium
CTTCTTCTTTCTTTTGTTCTTCCTCTTCCTCCTTTTTCTTTTTTTCATTTTCTTTTCGCACTTCTTCCGGATTTACCGACTCACCAAATTTGACATTTTTAAATGCGGTTGGTGAATCCGCCTTTACGATCTGCGCACGCATTTTTGGAGCAACTTCAACAGGTGCTGTTGGTGTTGAATTTTGCTGAACTGTGGAAGCCTGGTTTGCAGGTACTAAAATTTCAATATCAGGCATGCTCACAGGAGCAACAGAAACTGAACCAGAAATGGTGAGAAGACTCGTTTGTGTATTCGAAGCACCTACCACAAAATCGGTCCCCCGTACTCCTACCAAAGCAGTAACAGTACGAATTTGGAATCGTTTCTTTTTACTCTTTTTTTTGAGTTTACCTTTAATCTTAAAACGTGCCTTTCCTGTTAGCAGGGAAATACTGCTGGTTTCTCTTGTAATCTTTCCCATACGGAAAAAAGCACGGGAGGAAAGTTCAATTATTTCAGGCTTTCCATTAATCTTGATTTTAACAGATGTATCTTTTCCAGTCTGTACACGATCTTTTGCCTTTAAAACTAGTTTCGCACCAGACTTCCTCAGTAGACGTGTACGATCCGGGCCAATCACCTTTACTGAGCCTTTTTCCAGTAATAGCAGACCCTGTGCATACAAGGGAACTGCCGACACGAAAGTCAGGGAAATCACAAGGAAAAATATGAGGCGAATTTTCATTTGTATAATTGTGATATTAACTTTTTTGTAAAAAATTTTTTTAACATTCAGTAAATGATGAACTAATAGTTCGACAAGATCAAACTGTTAGGATTATATCAGATGATTTTTGATTGCTGGCTGAACTGATTAGAAACCGGCAAACCAGCAGAATACCTCCATAAATAATCTTCAAGTAAAAAACATTTTATATAGTTCTAGTTAAAAAAAACCAAACTTTTATGTTATTCCTGCGATTGTGGAATGACAATTTCTTACAGGTTTTTCAATAAATCAATATTACCTGCAACTGTGTCGAATTCACTTTGTAATTTTTTCCAACAAGATTTGAACTCTGCCTTTCATGTTTTTGTGTCAACCCAAATATACACCATGCTGTGGCTGGATAGTTTAAGCTAAGTGTATATACTTGATTCCGATTCTTAGTTTTTCCATCCAGAGATGGATCCGCAACCTTATCCTCTGTTTGAGAAAAATCATGTTGGAGACCAAAAGTTACTGGTGGTATTGGATAATCTAATTTAAGCTTTGTTTTGTATGCTTTCGTGTCCTTGTATGTCCCGTTTAGATTTGTATCTTCGAGAGTACCTCCAAATGTCGTTTTCACTCCAAATATCGGTGTCACTAAACCAGCAGTAAGGGTGGTTGAAAAACCACTGTCGTCGTTAGATCCCATAACCATCTTTTTCTTACGGTCAATCTGCCAATTCCATGTTGTGCCTTTTTCGAGTTCCTGCTTTGCCTTGAGTGTATAAACATTGTCTCGGGTAGCCCGTTTGTATTTTTTGGAAAGACTGTCCCTAGGAGTTGAAGTTACAGGGATTTCCCTTATTCCAGCTTCATTTGTACCCAATGAAAGAGTCAAGACACCCACCCAGGTTTCACGTTCTTCCCACTCAATGCTTGCCTGTTTAAACAAAATTTCTTTTGATTCAAATTTTCCATTGTGATGCTGGTCTCCCATCAAGACTCCTCGCAGAAAAATACTGGAGTCTTCAAAGACGTCAAAGCGGTATGAAGGTACAAACAGAATGCTTGAAGAAAACGCTTTGGATTTGGTAGTGTTATCAGCAACCTTATCAATATTATCATTCGTTGTGCTTCCAAGGATACTGATCAACTGAAACGGATCCCCCAGCTTTGATTTATTAAGAAATGCGGGAGTTTCATAGATAGTTTTGATTACAGTTTTTGCTTCTCCTAACTTGGTTATTACAAAAACTTCAAAGACATTTACACCTGGATCAAGCGTGTAAGGCACTGATAGCCACACCAGACTAGCGTCTTTAGGAATTTTTTGGGGCTTTCCCCTAACAGTCACTTTCTGAATTGGACTGAAAGTACTGATCTGAATTTTGAGAACTCCTTGCTGTTCTTTTACTTTCTCTGGAGAGACGCTGAAAATGAGAATTTCTGCTTCATCATCAGCTGACCATGCTGAAATTGGAATAAGAACAAGTAGCAGCAGCAATAAAAAAAGTAGAATATTGCTTCCAGCAAACTTTTTGTTTTTATGAATATTTTCCATTGGTGAGAAATCTGCCGGATGATAATGAGCGTTTTCTGGCTGCATTGAAACGAGTTGAACCATACCGGTAAAAAAAAATTAAATTATTTCTACAAATACCTCAATAGTTAACTTAGGTTTTTTCGCTTTTAGAAAAATTAAAAACACTCTAACCTTGCATGTTTTTTGCCAATATAAGCTTTGAAGGATAAATGTCAATTGATAAGTTTAATTCGCTTGAAAACCCGCAGAAAAATAGTCTCTTCCGGGAAATTTTTGTATTCTACCGTTAGCTGCTAGGTGAAGCAAAAGTTGGAAAACGGTTTCTGTTTTTTCTGTTTCTCGGAGTGTATTTGCAAGCAACGATGCAGTAAATTGTTGTTTCGGATTTGAACTGAGGTGATTTTGTATTTTTACTGAAAGTTCAATCACATCGCCTGCAGCAAGTTTCCCTGCTTCTACGCCGGGTTGATGATAAGCATTAATTCCTATTAGAAAAGCATATAAGCCCACTGCTCTTTCAAAAAGAGCAATCAGAGCTCCTAAAGTTCTAGTGTTAATTTCTTCAAGTGTGATGGTGAGCGAAGTACGCCCATTTTGAAAAAGTGCTTCCCGGGTTCCAAGCAAAAAACCATTCAGAAAATCTCCAGAAGTTATTCCTGGTTCAACCTCAAGACTACCGTTTGAACTGAATTTTAGCACTTCAATGAAAGTTACAAAAAAATCAGCAGTGCCGTCTCTTAGCTGCTGCACAAAAGCATGCTGATCGGTTGATCCCTTGTTACCAAAAACAGTCAATCCCTGGTTTACTTTTTTACCGACAAAATCTTTTTCCTTACCGATTGATTCCATTATAAGCTGCTGTAGATAACGGCTTAAAAACTGTAATCTGTCTTTATAAGGAAGCAAAACCATCGTTTTTTCACCTCTCTCCCTGCCTGCATGGTACCACATCCAAGCCATCTTAGCAGCGGGATTATTTTTCAGTTCCGAACTTCGTGTAATTTCATCCATCGTTTTTGCTCCTGCAATAAACTCATGGATATTCAACCCCTGTAAAGCGGAAGGAAGCAGTCCTACTGAAGAAAATAACGATGTTCGTCCCCCGACCCAGTCCCACATCGGAAAACGTTCTAACCAGTTTTCTTTAGTTGCCAGTCGATCAAGATGACTTTTTACACGGGTAATGGCAACTGCGTGTTTAGCAAAATCAAGTCCGGCTCTTTTGTAAAGATTTCGTACTTCTAGCATCAAATTACGAGTTTCTTTTGTCTCTCCTGATTTTGAAACAACAAGTGTCAGAGTTTCCCTTAGCCCACTACCAATTGAGGTCATAACCTGATCTATTCCATCTGGATCAGTATTGTCGAGGGAATAAAATTCCATTTTATCCGCTTCAGAAATAAACACACTCTTAACGAACTGTGGACCAAGTGCAGAACCTCCAATTCCAAGTAACAGCAGATTTTGAAAAGAAGAAGCTTTTTGAGGTAGAATTTTGTTCCCATGAATTCCTGCTGAAAATTTTTGAATCCTTTTGAATGTACTGCTGATCACTGCTTTAATATCAGAAGTTGGAGCAAGTTCAGGATTTCTCAGCCAGTAATGTCCAACCATGCGATTTTCATCATGATTTGCAATACCTCCCTCTTCAAGGTTATGCATTTGTTGAAAAGCATTACGGAAAAGTATTTCCAATTTTTTTGGTAGAAAATCGGGAACATTCATCCGAGATGTATCAAGTGCTATCCCCAATTCAGGCAGATAGATATAGTGCTGCTGAAAATTTTGCCAGGTTACTAATTTTGTCATTCCTATATTTTATTGTGATTTATTCAAAAATGGTTTTTAATCTTTGAGAACACAAAATTTCAGTAATTTCATTATCCGAAAGTTGGTTCAGGCATCCTCGATATGGACAGTTTTTCAATTCACAAAACTTTGGCCTATCCAGCTTAGGTGTTACCACCCATTGTTGTTGATCGTGGGGTCCCCAACGGTTTGGAGTATGCGGCTTTGCTGGACAAAAAAATCCAAGCACTGGAGTGCCGACTGCATTTGCCAGATGCAGAGGGCCGGTGCTACTAGCAATTAAAAGTGAAGCATTCCGAATTACAATAAATAATTCTGATAATGAAAACCGGCCAACTGTCCTTTTTACTCTCTCTTCAGGAAAATCGACAGCAAGTTTAGCAACTGAATTTTCTTCTCCAGAAACTCCTGTTAACAAAATAACACAGTCAGTTTTTTCTAGTAACAGGCTTATTATCAGTCTGTATTGTTTCTCATTTAAATTTGGTGCTGAAACACCGCTTCCTGAGTGAACTATAACATAATCCGTAGATTTAAGTTCTTTTTTAAATTCACCCCACCATGGTTCAGGAAGCCACTGTTTAAACTCATATCGAGGTTGGATAATTTTACCCGGCAAAAATGATTCCAGCAGTGATAGATTGTATTCAGCTTCATGTTTCGTACATTCTTTTCTGTGTTCATAAATTCGTTTATTTAGCATGAAAGAATACCACCGATAACCAGAACCTATCCTTATTGGAATCTTTGCTTTAGCCAAGGCAAAAGCAAGTTCCGGCCTCGGATAAAACAACAGCGCTGCGTCAAAATTCAACTCCTGAAGTTCAAGGCTAAGTTTAAGGAATCCTTTCCAACCTCTGTGGCGACCATCTGGTTCATAACTCAACAAGAGATCTATTCCTGCATATTGTTCAATCAACGGAACGGTGTAAGGCTGTGCCAGAAAGACTATGAAGGAATCAGGAAAGTGTTCCCTTAATGTAGTTACTGCAGGCAGAGTGAGGATGGTGTCTCCAATACGGTCAGTACGTATCAGAAGGAACCGTTTGCTGAAGTCAGAGGAAGATTTTTTTGACATGAATACATTAAATAATTTTTTGTAAAAACCATCAATTATGCCCGAAAAATATTCCGCCAAAGCTTGCCTGAAACCTGGCGACCGATTTCTGCAATGGATTCTGTAATAGGAATGGATTTTGGACATGATTCAACACAGTTTTGCGCATTACCGCAATCGGCAATACCACCTTCCTGCATTAAAGTGTCCAATCGCTCATCAGCAATATTTTTTGCAGTAGGATGCATATTGAAGAGTCGGACTTGACTGATTGCAGCTGCTCCAAGGAAGTTATTGTTGAGGCTATACTGTGGACAAGCTTCCACGCAGCATCCACAAGTCATACACTCGGAAAGTTTATAGGCAACCTCCTGATGACTTGGTGGCTCACGGAGTCCCGGCCCTAAATCATGGTATCCGTCAGAAGTTACCCAAGCTTGTACTTTTTTCAAGGCTCCAAACATTCGTGAACGATTCACAGCTAAATCGCGTACTACCGGGAACTTGCTCATTGGTTCTAAAGTTATTGGTTTTTCCAGTTTATCCACTAATGCACTACAAGACTGTCGCACCTTCCCGTTAATCACCATTGTGCATGAACCACAAACCTCTTCCAAACAGCTGCATTCCCAGACAACTGGAGTGACTTTTTCTCCTTTTGAATTTTTCGGATTAGCCTGGATGTCCATTAAACAGGAAATTACATTAGAGTTTGGGACATACTGTACGACGAAAGTATCCCAATAAGATTTTGTATTTTCAGAATCCTGGCGTTTAATTTTTAAAGTAATTGTATCTGGCATTATCGAATTAAATATTTAAATTTTGGATTTTTTTACTCATCTATTTCATTGTTCAATTATATTGATTTATAAAAATCAGTCGTATTTTCTGGGACGAGGTGCTATGAGAGATTCATCTACATCCTCATAAGTAATTTCTGGACCACCATTTTTGAAAGTTGCAATAGTGCTTTTGAGCCATTTTTTGTTATTTTCAGAAAAGCGTTTCATATACGCCAAATGTTTCGGATCAAAGCTTTCTTCATTTACTTTTCCTGCATCTTTCTGTTTTTCATATTCCAGATAAGATTCTGGTCGGAAGTCCTCTGGTTGATTCAAATCAAATTCTGGTTTGTAATGCGAACCACGGAATTCATCACGTAACAACGCACCTTTGGTGATTATTTTGGAAAGCTGAATCATGTTCCAAAGTTGGTTGATGAAACTTGGTACCGGATTTGACCAATCGG
>CAZOTX010000082.1:0-6341 GCA_964582835.1 uncultured Pseudomonadota bacterium
ATGTCTTCTGCCTGTCCTGAGAAACCACCCATCATTTGATGAATCATTATCCTTGCGTGTGGCAAAGCTTGTCTCTTTCCATGTGCCCCTGAGGCTAATAATACCGCACCCATACTTGTTGCCTGCCCAATGCAGATAGTTTGTACATCTGGTTTTAAATACTGTATGGTATCATAAATAGCCATTCCGGAAGTTACTAACCCACCAGGGCAATTCAAATAAAGTGAAATGTCACTTTCTGGATCTTCTGCTTCTAAAAATAAAAACTGGGCTATCATAACGTTAGCAATATTATCATCAACCGGCGAACCAAGAAAAACAATACGGTCTTTTAGAAGTCTAGAGTAGATATCGTAGGCTCGTTCGCCTCGACTGTTCTGCTCAACAACCATTGGGATTAATGACATAATATTATAGTGATAAAGTTAACTAATTTAGTAGTTTTAAAGCGATTCCTTAAACTAGACAAAAAATAACGTTTTTCAAGATACACTTCCGAATCCGTAACATTAAATTCTATCTTCGTTTGACTTACTATACAAATAAAACAGATATTTTGAACTTGTATCCAAATCCCTCAAGAATGACCATGTTCACAATCTTCTTTGTGGACATGGTCAAGATTTTTAGAAGAATGCTTTTCAATAGGATCGCCAAACACTCTAGCTACTACTCTGTCCAAAGTTGCATCACTTTTTTTCCTAACTTTAATTCGTTCATACATTTCATGTCCAAATGGTAATTTAATTAATTCATCCGGCGACTGTCCTGTGATTTGGGCCAGTTGGACAAATTCACGAGCTACTTCGTTATTATCAAATTGCAATTCTTCAAAATCACCAATTGAATCTAGAATTATTTTCATGCGTAAGTCCATTTTCGTATTTTTTATTCCTTCCTCACGTCTTTTTTCTTTTTCTTCTTTTGGAATTTCTTTTTCTGATGATGCCTGCTCTAATTCTCTTGCAACTTGATCCTCTCCAAATTTAACCAATGCCTCGGGCAAAATAAAATCATCATATAAATCAAATAGTTGACTTCGTACCAATATCCGATATTCACTTTGAAGTTCCGCTGCTTTTCTAGATTTAATATTTTCACTTACTTTTTTTCTCAACTCTTTTTCATCTACAACTCCGTACTTCTTAAAAAAGGCAGCGTCCATTTCTGGTCTTTTAATTGAAAATATTTCTATTAAATGAATCTTAAAAATTGCTCTTTTGCTAACATTTTTACCAAACCGTTCTGGTAACACAATCTCAATATCTTTTTCGTCTCCAGACATCATACCCATCAATCCAGAGTGAAACTCTTCCAATTCTGAAGAACCAATTTTTAGCTGTATTGCATTTGCTGTTGAATTCTCAAATTTTTTACCATTTATCGTTCCTTCATAACTTATTGAAACCCAGTCGTCTTTTCTGACTTTTACATGCTCTCCAACTTTGGGTTCAAGCTGCTCTGCCCGCTGAATTAAAGTCTCTATTTCTTCACTGATATTTTTTTCAGTTGCCTCCCCAACATCCTTCCGTTCAAGATGAATCTTTTCATAATTTGGTTGAGGAAGATCGGGTGCAATTTCAAAATGAACAGTAGCTGAAAGTGGAGATTTACGGTCAAAATCAATTTTCTGTATTATCGGCTGTGTTATTGGGCGCAAGGAGTGTTCTTGCAGTGCATCCTCCATATATCCTGGAATAATCATATTGATTGCTTCTTGTTGCATAGCCGCCGCAAACCTCTTATCTAGCCAACCTTTTGGGTGTTTCCCAGGACGGAAACCATTAAGTTTAGTGTTTTTAAGTTTCCGGTAAATAGCATTATATGTCGGTTTTATTTCTTCAAGCGAAACCACAAGGTCAAGTGAATACTTAAGTTTTCCAAGCTCTTCTACAGTGGAATTCATAATTAAATTAATTAGGAAATAAAGACAATCTTTCCACAAAAATAACTGCAACAAAATTTGAACTTTATTTAACTACATTTGAAATGACAATTTCAAGCCTTTTGTGTTTTAATTTTTTTTGAATTGGGCAAATTAAATTTCTAGTTTTCCAAACTTAGTGATAATTTTCAGAACTGGATAGCTATATGGCTTTCAACTAAATAATTTATATGATAATTTTTTTTCAAACCTATTCAGATTACAAATTAGGGATTACGATTCCTGCTAAATCACTAAATCTTGAAATCACACCAGATTAAAATGCAAAAATTTAGAATATAAGCATCAAATAATCTGTATTGTATTTTATGATCCACTTATATGTTTAGTTTTGTAACCAATTTTTCAAAATAGGTTTTAGTTTTGAAATTGTTGGTGCCTCTCTAAAATAGAATCCATATCGTGAAAAATACTCAGAGGCCTCTACTTGTTTGGAAAGTGCTAAATTTTGGATCAAACTACGATTGACTCCTATCAGCAAAGGAACTTCACTTTGTAAATCTAGTTGTTCAAGTCTTGTCTGTAAGGGAGCTATATGCCATCTGTGAAAAAGCTCTATAGACACTTTTTTACCAGAATTGTGCCTCAATAAAAAATCTGGGAAGCAAAGCGATTCGCCTGTCAGCTGAATAAAATCTGTTGAAGAAGAAATTTCCCAATCAGGTATTTGTTTAGCAAGTTTCTTGCAGAATAATCTAATTTCATCTGGGATATATGCTAAAAACTGACGGTAGTGAGAACTAATTCCACATGAATTATTAAGGTGTAGGTTGTGAACCTGATTTTTACGGATTCTAACTTCTGCATGCAATGTCCATTCAGGCTGTTGCAAAATTGCAGGAAAGAAATTTGCTAGGTTAAAACCGTACTTTTGTGTTTGCACAAACAAACTCAGAGGACCACTAATTTCAAGAATAAGCGTTTTTTCCCGTTTTGGATCATCCCTAATCCTTGCTAGCAATTTGTTGAAACGTAAATATTTTAGCAGTTGACGTAAACTGGCTGCTCCACTTTCAGGCAAGCTGACAGTAATGACTTCGCTGCGTAAAAGCAAACCCTGAATTTGAGCGCAATTGTAACGATTCAATAATCCTACCGGAGTCATTTTGCGAAAATTCAACAATTTTTGAAAGGGAGGTAAATCTCCATATAGCTTTGGTAACAGCTCTTCCAAAGTGATTCTCACTGACTTGGCTATTTTATTTTGATAATATTCAAAATCAGTTTGTCTGCCAGATTTTAACCCATCTAAATTAGCCCATTCTTTTTCCTTAATTAATGCAGCAGAACTGGTGAACACTTTTTCCCTAAGTTCGGTCAATTTTTTTTTCTCTTCAGTGTCAAATTCGCTACGATCAAGTAAGAGTTTTTCCAAGCCTTTCCCTACTAAAGTATTTGCAGGAGAACTGTTCAAAATTATTTTTGTTCTTGCCTCCAGGGTTTCACGAATATCACCCACACTTACAGAAAAAACTTTGATCAATTCTTCCGCTATTTTAATGAGTTTAGGTGATTTTTGATCAATTAATTTTGGTGATATTTTACCCTTATTCGTACGGTAACACAGTAGATCCTTCGTAAGCACGGTGTTTTCTTCTTCTTTGGTTCGTAAATAATTCTCCTGTATTTTGGGAAACAAGTTCATAAAGAATAGCTTGTTTTCCAGGACGTGCACGTAAAATTCTTCCAAGACGCTGCACGTGTTCTCTAATACTTCCGCTACCTGAAACAATCACTCCAACATTTGCATCCGGGACATCAACTCCTTCATTCAAAACTTTTGAAGTTATTAGAATTGGATAATCACCTGATCTAAAAAACTTTAAAAAAGCATCCCGTTCTGCAATTTTTGTATGATGTGTAAGTACCGGTAACATGAAATTTTTCCCTATACGGTAAGCCATTTCATTATCTTGAGTAAACACGAGCATCCGGTCACCTTGATGCATTCGGATTAGCTTCCACAAACATTCCTCTTTCGCTCCAGAGGCCTGGCTCAGTTTTTTTTGTAGCAAATAAGATTTGAATGCTTTTTTACCTTCTGGACTTTCACTTGTTCTACGTAAAAAAATAGACCAACCGTTTGGATGTTGAAAACTAATGCGTGATTTACGTAAAAAATCTATATAACATTTTCTTGAATTTTCGTATTGCTCACGTTCTTGAGGACGCATTTCCACTTCAATTGTTTCTACAACATATGGTGCCAATGTGCGTCCACTTAACTCGTCAATATGAACTTCGTAACAAAGAGGTCCACAAAGTTCATATAGAATTTGCTCTTTTCCGTCTGCACGGTCGGGGGTTGCAGTCAAACCAAGACGGAAAGGCGCAATAGATCCAAGTGCTGTAAATTGATATTGTTCCCCTGGTAAATGATGACATTCATCAAAAACCAGGAGTCCAAACAAATTTCCTTTATTAGTGACATGGATCAAAGCAGAGTCATAAGTTGCTACTGTAATTGTCTGTATATCATTAATCCCACCGCCTAATAAACCAATTGGAGTTTCAAAATATTCACTCAATACCTCTTTCCATTGCCGCATAAGATCAATCGTGGGAACATGAATCAATGTTGGACGTCCTGTTTTCGCAATCAACATTACAGCCAAAATAGTTTTCCCTGCCCCAGTTGGTAATGTCACTACTCCTCGCTTTTCTCTCATCCACTTTTCAGCAGCTTCCATTTGAAATGTTCGAGGTTTAATGTTCTTTCTCAGAACAAAAGTTTCCACAAAAAATTTTCTAGCATGGTCCTTGTAGGAAATTTTATTATATATTAATGCTGTAACAAGTTTACGATAGTTTAATGCAGTCGTACGGTAACTATTAGTCCTTTTATCCCAAGAAACTCCTTCCAGATACAGCAAATATTCTTCCTCCATGCCGTCAAGGTAAATTGTTCCTTTATCGAAGTACAGGCTTAGATTCATTTTTACAACTATGTTTTTTAGTAAAAGGTTTAAAAGGTTATAAATATTTTTTTGGCTTTAAGAGAATGAGGTTTAAAAAGATTTTAACAGCTAAATTTCATCTAAAGCCATTTCCTCCAACCGTATTCGGTGGCGAAGTAAAATAAGATTGGCCAATGACCAAAAAAAAGCAGTTCCATATGCAGCATGAATCAAAGGGACACAAGCTACTTCCAAAATAACTCCCAAATAATTCGGATGGCGTACAAAACGGTAAATGCCACGTTTAATCAGAGGTTCATTCGGAACCACATAAATACGGATAGACCAGCGAACTGAGAGTGTCAGGATGGCTAAATAGCGTAATATTTGTCCCAACAATAAACCTAGTAAAGACGTTAACAACAACCACAAAGAAGGGACATTCTTTAGGTACCATACCTCCACTAGCATTACCGCAAACCACGAAACATGTAAGACTACCATATAATGAGTATGTTCTGGAAAACACTCAAAACCTCCTTGCTGTTGCATCAGGATTTCGTTACGGTGGCTAAGCCTCAATTCCCACAAGCGTTGTGCAGCCAGAATTCCAACCAAAATTGTGAATCCCCATAGGCTTACCATTGAAGTAACACCATTTCTCCAGAAAATGCTGGTCCTAACGAAAGCATCATTCCATAATTTTTGGTGCCAGAAGTTCCAGTTAAAAAAGATTTAGGATCATTCAACCATTCGTCAAGTAGAACCAGGATTGAAGTTGATGATATGTTTCCAACTTCACGCAAGTGTTTTCGTGTTTTGTCAAGTGTTTTTGGAGGCAGATTTAATGAAGATTCGAGAGTATCAATCACTTTAGGTCCACCAGGATGAGTGAGCCAAAGAGAAATATCAGGGATTGAAAGTCCTTTTTCTGAAAGGAATCTTTCAACATGAGGGACTAATTGTGCTGCAAAACCTGGAACACCTTGCCCCAGCAAAATTTTGAATCCACTATCTGTGACTTCCCAGCCCATGACTTCCTCTGACCCTGGAAAGAAAATTGATCGGCTGTTAATTATTTTTGGTAAAAGAGATTTTGATTCAATATAACTTTGTTTCTTTGAATCTTTGTACCTTTGATTATTAATTTCTCTACGCCTACCAATCCTATCCCTTTTTAACAATGGATGTCTATCTCCTACCAGTAAAACTGCCGCTGCTCCATCTCCAAATAGACCGCTTGAAATTATGTTTACTATTGAAAGATCTTCGGCTTGTAAAGTTAGTGAACATAGCTCTACAGAAAGCAATATTGCTGATTGATCCGGATGTCCCTTTAAATAATCAGCTACTCTTGCTATACCTGCAGTACCTGCCAAGCATCCCAATCCGAACAATGGAACCCTTTTTAAATCTAGCGCAAAGTCAATACGATTCATCAATCTTGCTTCTAAAGATGGTACAGAAACCCCGGTAACTGTTGTACTCATCAACATTTT
>CAZOTX010000083.1:0-6269 GCA_964582835.1 uncultured Pseudomonadota bacterium
CCGGAATTGTACGAAACTGGCGTCGTACTTCTTCAATCATGTCGAAAGCAGCTTTACCAACTGATTTCATTGTCATTGCCGAAAAGAGGAAGGGAAGCATTGCTCCGACAAATAAACCAGTTAAAACAAGTGGATCAAGCAGGTTAATGCTATCCATGATTTTGGCATTTTTATCTAAAAGATCTGCCCGGGTCAGAAACGCAGAAAAAAGTGCTAGTGAAGTAAGAATTGCAGATCCAATAGCAAAACCTTTCCCGATTGCTGCGGTTGTATTTCCTGCAGAATCAAGTACATCCGTTCTGTCTCTAACACTTTCACCCATACCTGTCATTTCTGCAATACCTCCTGCATTATCGGCTACAGGACCATAAGCATCTATTGTCAGTCCCACCACCAAAGTGCTCAGCATACCTATGGCTGCGACTGCAACTCCATACATTCCTGACAATGAGAAAGGCACGTAAATGCTAACAGCCAGCAGCAGGATCGAACCAGTGGCACTGTGATAGCCCAATGATAGTCCAAAGATGATATTAGTTGCAGCACCCGTTTCAGAAGCTTTTGCAACTTCCTGCACTGGTTTGAAATCGTGTGAGGTATAATATTCGGTGAGAAGTCCTACCAGTAATCCCGTAACTGCACCGGTTAAGTAACAAAGAAACACATCCATGTTTGTATATACTTCACCATTTATTTCGAAGCTTTCTGGAAGTGCCCAAATTGAAACAAAATACATTGCAAAAGCGCTAAGTCCAGTGGCGACAATCAGTAATCTCTTCAAAGCAGGCGCAACGTCTTTTTCTTCTTTGACACGTGCTGTGAACATTGTCAGAAGGCTTACAGGGATACCGACTGCAGAAATCAAGATTGGAAATAACAGTGCTTCCAAATTTGTGGCAAAAGCCACTGCTCCAATTACCAGAGCAGCACAAGTACTTTCAGCACAGGAGCCAAACAAATCGGCACCCATACCGGCGACATCACCAACATTGTCTCCAACATTATCTGCTATCACAGCAGGATTTCGAGGATCGTCTTCAGGAATTCCCTGTTCAACTTTTCCTACCAAATCTGCACCAACGTCTGCAGCCTTAGTGAATATTCCTCCACTCACACGTCCGAAAAGAGCAATCGATGAACCACCAAGCCCGAAACCAGCCATAACTTCCATCAAGATGTGTTTTTCAATTCCAGGAAGAAGGGCATCAAGAATTAAGTAAATCCCACCTAATCCAAGTACGGCCAGACCTACCAGACCAAAACCCATCACAGCTCCGGAATTGAGCGCAACGTAAAAGGCATTTGCAATAGAATTCTTTGCGGCAGTCGTGGTTCGTGCATTGCCAATTGTAGCAATCCGCATTCCAATAAATCCTGAAGCAATCGAAATCACGCAGCCAAGTAAAAATGAAATTGCAGTATATACTCCTTCATTTACATCTTTAGTATGAGGATCATCAATCAGTAGGGCAATGATGATAGCAAATCCAGCCATAAAATAAACCATGTATTTATATTCTGCTTTCAAAAAAGCCATTGCGCCTCTTGCAATAGCACTATGTATTTTAGTAAGTTTTTCTGCTTCATCAGAATTTTCAAGTCCCTGCGTAAGCGGAATATTTGCAACCTTGAGATAATAAAAAAGTGCTATCAAAAGACCTAAACATCCTGAAGACATAATAACTGTGACCATTAATTCTCCTGATTATATGGGTTAAATTGAATTGCCAGTGTTCATTACCAAATAAAGAACGCTTGCGAACAAAGTAAAAAATAGGCATCCTAAAATTTATAAGCTTTACAGTTAAAATAAGTAATAAAACTGTAATTCTGTTTATGAAATAACCTCCACTTAATTTTACTTAGTTTGTTGAATTGAATTTAAAACAAAATGACTACGTCCATAATACATATTTCCGATCTGCATTTCCATACATATCCACAAAATTTTCAGGATTGGAAATCCAAAAGAATTTTAGGTGCAGCTAATTTATTCCTTCGGCGAAAAAGGTATTTTCCATTTAATAGGGCGAAAAGACTCGTAGATCTAATTCAAAAAATGAATTGGGATCATTTAGTAATAAGTGGGGATCTTACACAGCTTGCTCTCGAAAAAGAATTCACAAGTGCCAGAAAAACTCTAGATCCTTTATTATCAGATCCTAAGAGGGTGACTGTTATTCCAGGAAACCATGATCGATATGTAAGGCACGTAGCAGGTCCAGATTTATTCAATAAATATTTTGGAGAATTTTTTGGGCAAAAAGAAATACATATACACAGACTAAACTCAGATTGGGTAATAATTGGATGGGATAGTGCTCATCCAAACGGCTGGTCATCTGCTGCAGGAACAGTACGCCGTAGTACACTAAAGGCTACAGATGATCTGTTGAAAAAATACCCAGAAAAAACTCAATTCATAATTGTCAATCACTATCCACTGACTTTCCCTGAAGGCTGGAAATATGACAGGCTTCATGAACTATATAATCTTGTACCGGTGAAAAGCTGGATTTTGAGCCATTCTCAAATCCGTCTTTATTTACACGGTCATATTCATAAAAATTGGCTTCATCGTATTCCTAGAGATTCCGGCCCAGAATTATTACTACTCAATTCCGCAGCTTCTACTTCAACTCTACATTCTGGTCAAAAATCCTCTTTCCATCAGATTGACTTAAATGATAATTTTGTTAAAATAAGTCCGATTTTGCTCAATTGAATGATGCCCTTTGTTATAGTATTTTTTTGGCTGTTTCTTTCATTTATTTTTGCAGCAGAAACTGAAAAAAAAATAAAGAATCGCTGTAAAACAGCTGTGAATCAAGAAACAAATTATCGTGTTTCTGGAATCTACGGTAATCCTTTTGAGTCGGAATGGCATCCTGCAGCGGTTTATGTTTTGCTTAGAGAAATTCAACGTTTTAAGTTACTTCAGCGTGAATTTAAAAAAGAGACTAAAGAATGGCGTTTCGAATTTGTGGAAATGGTTGGAGGTAAAACTGTCGTTTTTGTTTTTCATACAAAACAACACTCAGTATTTTGCGTGGGACCGAATGCCTTTTTTGTATTAAGGAAATAGCTTCCCTAAATTCTTTTGAAAAAATTCTACTTAAGGAGGATTTGGTCTTTAATTAAAAGAAATCGCCAAAATCTGTATTAGATTTCTTACTCTAAATTTGTAAGAAAATGATGAATTATTTTGTCCTGCAATATTATTATTGTTGGTGAATGTGAAGAATGTTATTGGGGAAAGTACTTAAAAAATTCACATGTTTGTAAAAAAACATTCAAAACATGGTAATTTTTAAAAAATTCCTTATTTATCTGGTTAAATTATAAGTTCTTTACCTCTTGCTCTTCTAGAGTGTAGCGAATGCCATCTTTTTTGCCTACATAAAAAGCAATAGCAAATGTTGTGGCAACTACTGCTCCAATTACTATGATATGAAAGATTAAAAGTGTAATTCCGTCCATCTTAAATTTTTTTTGAAATTCAAAAAAGTGTTTTTATAGAATGAATGATGATTAGGAAATGAAATCTTTTATTCCATTACACCTTTCATACACTTTCCTATGATGTTTCCATCTTTATCATATTCAATTGCATTCCATGGTTTAAATTCTCTAAATTCTCCCACATACTTGCCTCCTTTAGAAAAAAATATAGTGCCATTACCTCTTGGTTCCCCATCCTTGAATTCTCCTTCATACATTGTACCATCAGGGAAAGTATGTGTTCCTTGACCACAAAATTTTCCATCCTTGAACCCTCCTACATATTTTGTTCCGTCAAGTTTAGCAAAGATTCCTTGACCCTGGGGCTGCCCATCCTTAAATTCTCCTTCATACTTCGCACCATCATAATAAGTATGCGTACCATGACCGCTATATTCTCCAAATAGAAATTCCCCTAAGTATTTTGTACCATCAACATAAGTGCATACACCTTTACCATGAAATAACCCATTCTTGAATTTTCCTTCATATTTATCACCCCCAGGAGAAGTTAATTCCCCATGACCGTGTTTTTTCCCTTGCTTCCATTTCCCTTCATACCTTGACCCATCAGAATAAATGAAAATTCCTTGACCATGATATTTCCCATTCTTGTATTCACCTTCATACCATCCAACATCATTTAATAATTGATCTCCTTTTTTTCCTGACATTTTAGTTATTTATTGTAGAAATAAGACTTATTCATTATAAAAGAAACTTTGAATGACTCAATTTCTTGGTGGACAAATTCAAACTTAAGAAAATGTACAATGAATGGAATAGATATGGTTAGTTTCGAACTATCTTAGTTTATTTGGTGAATTTGTTTTAAGTAGATCTTAAACAAATTAAAGTATTTTGTTTAATTGTAAAATTAATTTTGTGTGCCATAGAGCAATTTTGTAAGTTTTGAAAATTTCTTAAATTTAACTCTGTTCGATGAAAAAGAATTGATAGTTATGTATTTGAGACAGTTATTTATCGTTGTAAACCATTTACCATTTTTCCGTTTACTTTTCCATCTATGCTGTACTCTGTGATATTCCAAGGTTTATCTTCTCTCCATTCACCTATCCATTTTATACCATCAGAAAAGGTGTATTCTCCTTTTCCATGATAAATCCCATCCTTCCATGTCCCTTCATACTTTTCCCGACAAAACCCAATATAGACTCCTTGACCAGATAATTTTGCATTTTTCCATTGTCCTTCATATTTCCTCCCATCAGGGTAAGAGTATGTTCCTTGACCATTTATTTTGCCATTTTTCCATTGTCCTTCATATTTCCTCCCATCAAGGTGAGTATAAGTTCCTCGACCATGTCTTTGCCCATCTTTGTATTCCCCTGTATATTTATCTCCATCAAACCAATGAAATGTACCTTGTCCAACCATTTCACCATTCTTGACATCTCCCTCGTATTTGTTCCCATTTGTCCAAGTGATCCTTCCATGACCGTCTCCTGCACCATCACTCCATTCGCCTTCATATTTTCTGCCATCAGAATCGGTGTACTTTCCATCCCCATGTCTTTTCCCATTTTTCCATTCACCTACATATTTTTCTCCATTTGGATAAGTGAAAGTTCCATGACCACAGGGCTCACCATTTTCAATTTGCCCTACATATTTACCATCTTCGGTTTTATGCTCCTCCTCACTCTCCAACCATCTTAATTCTTCATTTTCAAACCTCAAATACAAAGCCCCTTTTGTTTTGATCATATTTAACAGTATTTCGTTATGTTTTAATTCTAGATTTAAGAGTTTCACACCGTGTAAACTAATTTTTTTCACTAACCATCAATAATCTTTAAAATATTAAAATAAAGATCGTTATACTTAAATAATACTAAATATTATGATTTTTTTTGAAATTAAACCACAAAAAATTCAAAAAGGTTTGTTTACATGGATTGATGTTTCAGGTCGTTGTAAAGTTGTATGGTTGAGAAATATTTTAGTTTATTTTGAAGTTGAATTTAAATATGGTCTAAAAGATTTCACATTTTTTTCAAGCTAAAAAAAAAAATAAAAAATAATAATTATTTAACATACTAATATTAATTGATTAAATTAAAAATTATTATAAAAATTAAAAAAAAAGTTTTTTTTCCTTGACAACATTTTGGAGAAACCCTACTATCTTTGTTAGTTGTAAAAGGTAATAATTTCAATTATTTATAAGTCTATGCTAAATAAAAATTTTAGTATTGTTAATTTATTTAATTAGTAACAACTAATTAAATCCAATATTTGCAACGGAATCGATGAGTACGGCGTCTAAATTTTCAAAATTGGGGTAAAGCAATGATTGAAGGAAGAATAAAGCATCTTGATGTTCCTAACCGATCAGCATTGATTGTTGATGA
Source organism: uncultured Pseudomonadota bacterium (assembly GCA_964582835.1). Taxonomy (GTDB): domain Bacteria; phylum SAR324; class SAR324; order SAR324; family NAC60-12; genus Arctic96AD-7. The sequence goes on from CAZOTX010000083.1 coordinate 5,877, forward strand.
GAATGGTAGTGAGATTACTGTCAATTTCGCGCTGCGAACAAATGTGGAAGTGATCGAAGATGAAACTGTAGGCCTTATGGGTGGGGAATTGGAAGATCTTGAAGAAGGATTTGAGGTGGAGATAGAAGTAGCCTCTCAAAACGAAGATGGAAGCATAATTTGTGATTCCATTGCTTGCGTTAGCTGATATTAGGGCTAAATACTGCGCTAGATTTTAGCAGGCTTGGTTGATATAAGAACTACTATACCCTGTAGGGTAGGTTTAGCAATTGCCGTTAAGGCTTTTTAAGATAACACTTTCTTAAATGGAAGGAGATTTGATATGGAAAACAAAAAGGATTCTGGCAGAAGAGGCTTTCTAAAGGGAGCACTTGTAGCGGCAGGAGCAACTTC
>CAZOTX010000084.1:0-6266 GCA_964582835.1 uncultured Pseudomonadota bacterium
GAAGGGGTAAATAATGAATTGAAGCAAGACAATCCTAAAATCAACACTGTTCAAGTTTCTGCTGAAGATTTTTTGAATGATTTTGTAAACCATCTTAGAATGAGCAAAATGAAGGAATTCCGTGACAGTTACAGAAAAATAGATGCATTTCTAGTGGATGATTTACAAGCACTTGTTCCATCAGCCAAATGTCAAACGGAACTGCTCTACACAATAAATGCTTTACTCAGGAAAAAAGCACAAATTATAATAGCAAGTCAGGAAGCTCCAACTCGTATTTCCGAACTCATTTCTGGATTGCGAGGAAAACTTGAATCAGGTCTGACTGTTGATATAGGAATTCCAGATGACCTAACTCGCGTTGAAATTCTTGAGAGAAAGGCAAAAGAACGTGGCATACCACTAAGCAATGAACTGGCTCATTTTATAGTCAAACACATCAAGGGTGGAATAGGTCGTATGGAAGGGGTGCTAATGCGACTTGGCATTCATGCTTCATTGCTGAATGAAGAACTTACAATAGATTTAGCTCGTTATTCTTTAAAAGATTGGCTGGATGAATCTACTAAAAATACAAACTTTGATAAGCATTCACATGTTAATCCTGTAGTAACAACAGAAAAAAAAATCCTGCAGCACATATGTACAATATTTCAAATTAACGAAGAAGGACTACATTCATATCGACGGGATAGACAACACATCAAAGCAAGACAGGCTACCATATACTTACTAAAAAAACTTACCTCACGCTCCTTGAGTGAAATAGGTAAAATTGTTGGCCGTGACCATTCAACTGTCCATGCCTCCTTAAAAAAAGTAAAGGAGAGGATGTCTATAGATGGTTTCTTTCAAAAACAAATTCAAACTTTCCTTAGGGAATTTGAAGAAAAACCTTCTTCAAAACAAATTCTTGCAAAAAAAGCAACTATAGTAACTGAGTCGAGGGCCAATTGATCCAGCAAAAGTATATTTCTCCAATGTTTCCCGTAATTGCCATTACGCAAGATTTCAGTTAAATTGATCAGCAATAAGTAAATCCCAAATAAACAAATTTTAAGTATGATTTGGTTCATATGGTTTAGATCATACCCGTTGTTGTTTATATTTCTTTTTTTGAAATTGATTTTTGTATCTGGATGTTCAAATTTTCCTCAAAAGACTTACGTTGAAAATCCGAAAAGTTTACGTAAGCAAGTGGAATTGGTATGTTTGAATACGGATGCTTCTCACTTTAGAGTAGAAAATTTGAGAGTGCGACTAAAAAAACTTGATGACGGTGAACTTGAATTGAAACACTACAACTCTTTGCTTCCTGATGGTTATTATTTTTGTACAAGGCAAAAACGTAATTCCTTTATCCTTGATTGAACCTTGATTATGTCGATATCTTCGCCACCTAAAATACTGATACGTACACCAAACTGGCTTGGTGACCTTGTCATGTCAACAGGATTTATCTATGCCGTTCTAGAATACTATCCGGAATCGCAAGTTGATATAATCGTAAAATCTGAATTTGGGGACCTGCCACTACCACACCGTGGAGAAATAATTTTGTTTGATCCGAAAAAAAACTCGGCTGGATCTTTCGGAAAGACTTTACGCTCCTCAAATTTTTCTCATTTTTTTGTACTTCCTCCAAGTTTCTCGTCTGCATGGATGTCATTTCAAAGTAAAATTCCAAAGCGCATAGGTTACACTGACAAGTTCAGAGGTTTACTACTTAATTGTGCTAAAAGGTATGAGGTAACGCCACGGTCCGTACATATCCTAAAAGAATATCTTAACCTTTTGGATAAAAAACTTACCGAGAAAAAATATCCTCCTCGTCTTGAAATAACTGTCGGCTGGGTAGAAAAACATTTAAAATCTTTTCAAAGTCAGCTACCTGAATCGTTTGTTGTTTTCACACCCGGAACAATATATGGTCCAGCAAAACAATGGCCACTTGGATATTTCCGCGACTTAGCTAGAAAAATTAACCAGCTTTTTGGAATTTCGATTCTTATATTAGGGACTGAAGAAGATGATGAATTGGGCACAAAAATTTCTGAGGGAATTGAAGGGGTTCACAATTTTTGTGGACAAACTTCTTTAACCGAATTTTTGGCAATCTTAGCAAAAGCCAAATTACTGGTTGGGAATGACTCTGGTAGCATGCATTTAATGGGCTCTTTACAACGACCTCAAATTGCTATTTTTGGCTCTACATCTCCTACCTGGACTGCTCCTATAAATCCTAATGCCTCCGTCATAAGCACCAAATTAAACTGTTCACCTTGTTTCAATAGAAAATGCCGATATGGTCACTACGATTGCTTGACACAAATTCAACCAGAAATTGTGCTCCAGGAGGCACAAAAAATACTTTCACTGAGAAACTAGAACTAGTCGCAAAAAAGATTAAAAAAATAATGCTGATCATTTTTTTCAATTGGGCAGGGCATTCCTAATCAATTTAGATTGACGGTGGCACTGTTCGTGGAAAATAGTTTAGGTGTTATAGAGAAGATGTTTCTCCATTCAGGTAATTCTAAAAACAAGATTTTGCTATCCAAAGGTATACTGCTTAGTCAGAATTAAATATATCCTTTGGAAAAACAAAATCCCTTCAGACATCTTGCTGCAAGATTACTTTCCTTGATTTTACAAATCATATACACTTTATTCCAACTCAATACAAAAACACCTCATTATCGGGCCCCCATTTCGTCATTTTAATCAAGATTGTCTATTTCACCTTTTCAGCATACGGTGTAATTTTTGAAAAAATATTCCTTTAAAAACTATTACTCTTCAGTTACGTTTTGAACGGAATCTAAATTAACAAATTAACCATTTTGTTAATAAGAGTCCGCAGCAAAAAATATGAAAAAATAATTACACAGTTTTTATAGGTTTTTCCGATATCTGTATGTAAAACATTCACAGATTGATTATTCCGGTAGGATTGAGGATAATTGAAACTATATTTTTTGATCCTCCTACAAAAAGTCAATGGATTCACGAACTGACTTTGGAAAAATCAAACTCCAGATTATTTATACTAATTTTTAATTATCATTTATTTCATACTGACAAAACCAATGGATTGGATACAAGCCCTAGTTTTGGGTATTGTTCAAGGATTGAGCGAATTTATACCAATTAGCAGTACTGCTCATTTACGTATAGTCCCGGTCTTGCTTGACTGGAATGACCCAGGGACAGAATTTTCCGCTATTATTCAGCTTGGGACTATGATTGCAGTAATGCTTTATTTTCGCCATGATGCTTGGAATCTTTCGAAAGCCGCAATTGAAAGTGTCCTGAAACGTGACCCATTAGGTACAAAGGAATCACAAATGGCATGGAGCATTGTTGCAGGGACTATTCCTATAGTCGTCTTAGGTATGGGATTTAAGGATTTCATCAAAAACGAAGCCCGTGAACTTTGGGTGATTGGAACAGCACTCATCATACTAGCAGTTTTACTTTATATCACCGAAAGACTTTCTCCATTTAACCGTGATATTAAACAACTAAGTTTTTTGCAAATACAATGGATCGGGCTCACTCAAGCTTTGGCTCTGATTCCAGGATGTTCTCGTTCCGGATCTACAATTATGGGGGGAATGATGGTCGGTTTAAACCGGGAAGCCGCAGCCAGATTTTCTTTTTTATTGGGATTACCAGCAATTTTTGGTAGCGGGCTTTATGAGTTGAAAGAGTTGATTGAACTTGGAGTAAACAGTGACGATGTTTTAAATTTGGTAGTAGGAATTTCCGCTGCTTTTGTTACAGGTTACCTCTCGATAGAATTTTTACTACGTTTCCTCCGTAATCACGGTACTCTCATTTTCGTCATTTACCGCATTTTATTAGGAACAGCAATTTTGTTTTTTCTGGTAAAATGACTATGATTAGTTTTCGAATCTAACATGCAGAATATAAAAGCATTTTTTATATTTTCCCTGATCTTACTATGGGGAATTGTACTTTCACCAGTTAAGGCTTCAAATGACAAGATTGAGCAAACCGTATTTCGTATTACAAATTTTAAACAAAGTCCTGACTGGCAGTCACCTTGGAAATTGAAACCCACAAGCAGAGGACAGGGCAGCGGATTTTTAATTAAAGATAATTTAATTTTAACAAATGCTCATGTGGTCAGTGATTCACGAATGCTGCTCGTCAATAAGATTTCAAGTCCGGCACCTTTTTTAGCGGATGTTGTAGCAATTGCCCATGACTCCGATTTAGCCTTATTGAAAGTTCGAGATAAAAAATTTTATGTGAATTTAAATCCGCTTGAACTTGGAGGGATTCCAAAATTACGTAGCAGAGTTAGGGCTTATGGTTATCCAATGGGAGGCCAAGAACTTTCTAGAACTGAAGGGGTAGTATCACGAATTGAGTTTGGAACATATGTGCATCCGGGAATTGATTCGCATTTACTTGTACAAACTGACTCTGCGATAAATCCTGGAAACAGTGGCGGCCCAGTCACTCAGTATGGGAAAGCAATTGGGGTTGCCTTTCAATCTAATTTACGATTGAACGATGTAGGATATTTTATTCCAGTTCCGCTCATCACACGTTTTCTGAACGATATGGATGACGGAAAGTACGATGGAGTTCCAGAAATAGGTGTTGAAACTAGTTCACTTATTAATCAACATTATCGCCTTTATTTGGGACTTCCTGAAAATATCGGAGGAATTCTTGTTGATCGTGTTGTCCCACGCTCTTCTGCAGATGGAGTAATTTTAAGCGGTGACGTACTGACGAAAATTGAAGACATGCAAATTGACGCTGCAGGAATGGTGAATTATGGTGAACAACTAGTTACATTTTACATCGAAGCTGAAAACCGTCAAATTGGAGATTTACTCAATATTCAAGTTTGGCGTAACAAAAAATTTCACAACCTTGTCCTCACCCTCAAAGCCGCACCTTTCGGAAGTGAAATGCGTAACAGCTATGATCAATTGCCTGAATATCTAATTTTTGGTGGACTGGTTTTTATTCCCCTAAACCGAAATTATATACATTCTCCGGGAAACATAACACCACCTCTTGCCTATGAACACTGGTACCGAGAGCTTGAACGGCCAGGCACAAGAAAGGACCAGGTTATCTTAATATCACGAGTTCTTCCAAGCTCTGTCAACAGCGGATATGCTAATTTACACAACTTTATCCTAAGTACTTTTAATGGGAGTCCGATTAACACTTTGAGAGATTTGGAAAAAATGCTAAAAAATATTCCACCAAACACACAATACATTGTCTTTGAAAGCGAATGGCAAAATATGCCTTTGGTACTTAATTATAAAAAAAGTCTTGAACAGCAAAAATCTGTTCTGGAGCGTTACGGAATTTTGGCTAGTTCTAATCTTTACACGCAACATAAAAAAGGCTCACAGTGAAAATATTAACCTTTTATTCAGTTGTTTTTGGATCGACTTTGTTTTACTCAGTTTTACTTTCACCAAAAGATTTACAGGCTGAAGCACCAGAAATTAAACCATGGTTTAAACAGGCAGTACTGCTAAAATCATATCAGCAGTCATACGACTGGCTTACTCCCTGGGAAAAACGTGAAATTCGGACTCAAACTGGGATGGCATTGGTAGTTAGTATGCCTTGTAATGAAAAAAACAAAAAATATAAATCAAACTTCAAACAATCCTTGCGTCTACTTACAACTGCTGAAATGGTTGCAGACGCAACCCTATTAGAAGTTACGAGGAAAGACATACGTCAGCCTTTCCAGGCAAAACTTGTGCTTATGGACTATGCCGCAAATTTGGCTTTGCTAAACATCGAGGAATCTAATTTTTGGGACGGTTTGGCCCCTATAGAATGGTCACCTGTAAAATCTAAATCTAAATTGGGAAAAGATAATGTTTACTCTCTGAAAATAAAATCTACCCAAGAGTGGGAATTTGAGACAGGATCGATCCAGCGCATGGCTGTGGGGCACCGTGCAGTTAGTGATGCCTGGTTCCCGCTACTAAAACTTAGTGGTATTTCAAAAAGTGGACAGGGTTTCCCGTTATTGCAGGATAAAAAGACTGTAGGAATGATTCTTGAGGCAGGTACTGGAACAGTAAAAGCGATTCCCACAAAAATGTTACTCGAATTTTTAGAACATGCAGGCAGTAGTCCCTACAAAAGTTTAGCGCATCGTGGATTTAACTGGCGCAGATTGCCACAACGTAGTACAGCCGATTATTTTCAAATTCCACCTGAACAACCAGGAATATGGATCAGCCGAG
>CAZOTX010000085.1:0-6244 GCA_964582835.1 uncultured Pseudomonadota bacterium
TTATCCTGGTTTCCCTGAAGGAATCAAAGGTCCGGAAATGATGGATCTTCTGAAGATCCAAGCAGCACGTTTTGAAACCAAATTTTTTGCCGGGGACGTGGTTGAGGTTGATTTGTTTCAAAGGCCATTTAAGCTAACTCTGGAAAACAAGGACACTCTTACTTGCGACTCGTTGATTATTTCGACGGGTGCTTCTGCACGCTGGCTTGGAATGGATTCAGAAAAAAAATTTAGTGGTAGGGGGGTCTCAGCCTGCGCGACTTGCGACGGATTTTTCTTCCGTGGTCAGGATGTTGCGGTTGTCGGAGGTGGAGATACTGCTCTCGAAGAAGCTTTGTATTTGGCAAACATTTGTAAAAGTGTCACCTTGATTCATAGACGGAACGAATTGCGGGGAAGTAAAATCATGCAGAAGCGGACTTTGGAACACGAAAAAATTTCAATTTTTTGGGATACTGTTGTTGAAGAAGTCGTTGGTAACTCAGAGGATGGAATGACATCCCTGAAAGTTAGGAACGTTAAAACGAAAAATGTTAAAGAATTTCCAATCACAGGATTGTTCATTGCGATTGGGCATACTCCAAATACAATATTATTTAGAGATCAGTTGAATATGGACAAAAACGGTTATCTAAAAGTCACTCCTGGTACGACATATACGTCTGTAGAAGGCGTTTTTGCTTCAGGTGATGTTCAGGATCATGTTTATCGACAAGCCATTACTGCTGCAGGAACAGGATGTATGGCTGCAATTGATGCAGAGCGTTGGTTGGCTGAACAATAAAATTAATCATAATTACCACTACAGAAACTAAATAAAAAATTACTTAGAGTGGATTTTTTTAAAAAAATGGAAATATTAAAAAAAAATGGACAAAAAATCTTTGCCTGCAATTGTTGCAGTTCAAACTACTGTTATGCTGGGGCTGCTTTTTTACCTATGGAACCAGGAAAAAAACGAAATTTTAAATGAACAAAACTTTATTTTTTTAGCAATTTTTTCTATCTTGTGCTTATTACTGGCGGTAGTTTTATATTTTAAAAAGCCCATCACATTCGAAGGAGTAAGCCGTAGAGATGGGACGGTTAAATGGTTTAATTCAAATAAAGGTTTTGGCTTCATTGAACAAGACAATGGAGATGACCTTTTTGTCCATCAGTCTGAGATTCGGCAGGCTGGTTTTCGTTTCCTCAACTTAGGGGATAGAGTTGAGTTTGAAGTTGGAATAGGAAAAAAAGGACCGATTGCTCTAAAAGTAACTCGATCTCAGGTTGCAGTTCCAGAGAATTATACTAATTATAACGAAGAGCCTGAAGAGGCTCCAAATAAAAAAGTTTCTGAAACACAATTAAATTAAAAATGAAAAGGGAAAAATTAGTATTGGCTTATTCAGGTGGACTTGATACTTCTGTTCTTGTTCATTGGCTCTCTCAACAAGGTTATGAAGTGATTGCCCTATGTCTTAATCTAGGACAGAAAGTTGAAGATTTGGATGCCATTCTCGAAAAAGGTAAAAAAGCGGGTGCTGCAAAAGTACTGATAGAAAATGTTGAAGAAGAATTTGTACAAGATTATGTTTTCCCTTCTATTCATTGGAATGCGCTTTATGAGGGGACTTATTTGCTGGGGACATCTTTAGCAAGGCCTTTGATTTCTAAAAAACAGATTGCAGTTGCAGAGAGTGAGGGGGCGGTTGCAGTTGCTCACGGCGCGACTGGCAAAGGTAATGACCAGGTTCGCTTTGAATTGAGTTATTATGCGCTAAAACCAGAAATACGTGTAGTTGCTCCATGGAAGATTCCAGAATTTTTTCAAAATTATCCTGGTCGTACTGAACTTATGAGATATGCTGAAAAATATGGAATTCCGGTGAAAGCGTCCAAAGATCAGCCTTGGAGTTCCGATGAAAATCTTATGCATATTAGTTTTGAATCTGGTATGTTGGAAGATCCATGGCAGGTACCAATGCAGGAAATGTTTGAATTATCACGATCTCCACAAACTGCTCAGGATGAGCATCAGGTGATTCTTGTTGAATTTCTAGAAGGTAATCCTATAGCAGTTGATGGGAAAGAATTATCTCCGGCAAAATTATTGACATATCTAAATGAATTGGGTGGGAGACATGGAATTGGCCGGATTGATATGGTAGAGTCTCGTTTTGTTGGAATGAAAAATAGGGGCGTGTATGAAACACCAGGTGGTACTATTTTACACATTGCACATCGAGCAATTGAGTCAATTACCTTGAACCGTGGTGTAATTAATCTAAAGGATTCATTAATGCCGAGATTTGCACAATTGACTTATGATGGTTTTTGGTTTTCACCGGAAATGGAAATTCTGTTGGAAATGGTGAAGAAAACTCAGAGACCTGTTAATGGAACAGTTCGTCTGGAACTTTACAAAGGTAACTGTATGGTGACTGGGCGAAAATCACCAAACAGCCTCTACGACGAGGATTTGGCTACAATGGAAGCTGGGCTAGGTACATTTGATCCACAGGATGCAATTGGTTTTATCAAACTTCATTCTCTGCCGTTGCGTGTTCAAGCAGGTTTGAAAGCTCAATCAAAAAATTAGACCAAGGCTTTACTCAAAATATTCCTCCAACTTAGAAAGAAGAATGAAACTGCAAAAATTGTTTCCTCTGCTCACGGTGTTATTTTTTCTTTCAACTTGCATTTTGCTTTATCTCCTTTATTTTGCTCCCCCAAAAACATTACCAATTTCAAAGTCGGCACAGATTGAAATTTCTGTTCCGGAAAATATGATGATTTCTGAAGAAAAACCTCAAATTTCAGATGAGGAAATTCAACGTTTACTGAATATTGAAAACGAACAAAAAGAACTTGTACTGCTCTTTGAAAGGGTTTCTGCGGACCTAAAAGTAGCCACTGTTTCTGAACAAACTCTAAATCAACTTTTCTTAGGACGTTTAATTTTGCGTGATTTTGAAAAACGTTTTTTGAAAAACAAGATATTTCTCAAAGCAGGAGGATTTTTAAGTTTTTTGCGTAACAAAATAAAATCTTTTTTGAGTTCAGGAAAACTTGCTATAAAACCTACTGGAATAAAAAAGAAAGACTTGCTTAATTTACGAAAGGAACTTACCAGTTGGCTTTTGACGCGCAGTAGTGAAGAAATTGAGGCAGTGGCCAGGTTTTTGAGTTTTTTCTACGCAGAATCACTGTATGATATACCAATGACGATGCTGGCTTCTAGGTTGATTCCTGAACTGGAGGAAATCAATTTCAGTACACCGGTTCTTTTGCAAAAAGTACTAACTACAGCGAGCAGAGATGTCAACGGTGAAATGAATGAAAAAAAACCTACTGTTCTTGCAGAATATTCGATGGCACAGCAGTTTTTTTTTCGTAGAGGACCAAAAATATCTGCAAAGGCAATTGTCTTTTTGAAGGCATATCTCCGTTATACTGATTTATAATTCATTTCAATGAGTTTGTTTAGAATTTAGTTTTTTTGTCTGATTCAAACATTGGAATATTTATTTTTACAGTTGCACTCTAATCATCAATGTCCTAAAAAATGAAAATACGTGTTCTAAGTTGCGAGGATGTCAAGCAGGCATCCCCAATGAAAATGGCCATTGTAGAAAGCAAACGTGCCTATAGCCGCTTATCATCAGGGCGGGTGGAAATGCCGCTTCGCAGTCGTGTTCATATTCCTGAACAGGATGGGGTTTTGCTGACAATGCCGGCCGCACTGCTGGAAGATGGAGAAATGGCAGTTAAACTTGTGACTGTTTTTGGTAACAATCCTGTACGTGGATTCCCGTTGATTCATGCTGTTGTAATTGTGATGGACACCTTAACTGGACAAATCCTTTCCCTGATGGACGGAGAGGTGATGACTGCAATACGTACAGGAGCTGGTGTTGGGGCCGCTACTGATTTACTTGCCCCATCGGGAGCAAAAACCGTCGCCATAATTGGTAGTGGCAAGCAGGCTGCATCTCAATTGGATGCAGTTTGTAGAGTTCGTGAGGTAAAGGAAGTCTGGGTTTTCAGCCCAAATCCTGAGCATGCCGAAAGTTTTGCAGAAGAAATGTCCGGAATGGGAGAAATTCCAGAGAATGTGCAAGCAGTTACTTCATCAGCCAATGCCTTAAAAGACGCAGACATAGTCTGTACCGCAACTACTTCAAATACTCCGGTCATTTCTTTGAAACATCTCAAACTGGGAGCTCATGTTAACGCAGTTGGTTCCTTTCAGCCATCGATGCAGGAAATCGACTCCGAAACAATCAGTAAGGCTCTTGTAGTTGTAGATTCCCGTGAGTCAGCTTTGGTTGAAACAGGTGATATAGTCACACCACTCAAACAAGGAATGATAACTCCAAAGCATATACATGCAGAAATAGGAGAAATTATTAACGGAACAAAAAGCGGACGTTCGTCCTGCGAACAACTGACATTTTTCAAATCCTGTGGAGTGGCTGTACAGGATGCAGTGATTGCGGCAATGGCTTTGAAAAACGCGGAGCGTGAAAATCTGGGTACAATTGTCACTATTTAAACAATGGCCATACTGCCAAAAAATGCCGCGATAGTAATTCTTGGAGGCGGAGTTATGGGTGCAAGCACTGCATACCATTTGGCAAAGCGTGGTTACAAAGATGTTTTACTACTAGAACGCGAACAATTTTTCGGTACTGGATCAACTGGACGTTGTGCTGGAGGAATTCGTTATCAGTTCAATACTGAAGTCAATATCCGGCTTTCCCAAAAAAGTCTTCAAATGTTCGACGAATTTGAGGAAGAAACTGGAGAATCTGCGTTGGTTAAGAAATGTGGTTATTTGTTTGTTCTGACACAGGAAAAAGATTTAGAGGTGTTCCGGAAAACTGTTGAACTTCAACGTTCTTTAGGGATTAGAACTGAATGGCTTCCTAGGGAGGAAGTGCGTAAGATTGCAGCTCCTTGCGAATTCCCAGATGCACTTGCAGGAAGCTTTAACGCAGAAGATGGACTGGCAAACCCCAACAGTATTGTGATGGGATATATAAATTCTGCAAGGAGGTATGGGGCAGTCTGTATTACTGGTTGTAAGGTTATCGGTCTTGATGTAAAAGATAACCAAATTCAGAAAGTTCAAACTTCTCTCGGAGATATTGAGGCAAAAACCGTAGTTAATACATGTGGACCATGGAGTGCAATTATAGGAAATGAGGTTGGTCTCGAAATACCAGTTTTTCCAATTCGACGTCAGTGGTTTGTCACTGATGCCATACCTAAACTTCCAGATGGATTCCCTTTTGTAATTGATTTTGCGCAAAGTCTTTATTTTCATCGAGAAGGCTTAGGACTTCTTACGGGAATGTCAAATCCCAATGAAAAAATTGGATTTGATCAAAGCATTGATTATGAGTGGGAATTGAAACACATTGAATCATCATTACAGCGCATTCCCTTAATGGAAAACGCTGGAATCTTGGCAAGGCAGGCAGGGCTCTACGAAATGACACCAGATTCACACCCCATAATTGGATCCACCCCAGTGGATGGATTTTTTTTGCTAAGCGGATTTTCTGGACATGGGTTCATGCAAGGGCCGATTTGTGGGAAATTGATGGCCGAAATTCTCATAGATGGAAAAGCCACCACCGTTGATATCAAGAAGTTGGATTACAACCGATTTTTTGAGAAGAGATTGATTCCGGAATACAACGTTGTTTAATTAACGTTTCAAGATTGCACCCATGCCAAAATTGATTTAAAATAATTGATTAGAACGTACACATTTTTAAAGTTACTATAATTAGGCTTTTTGAGGAGAAAATATGCTTAACGAAAAAACAGTTGCAAAAATTTTGGAATATGGACTTCAACTGGGTGCAGACTTCACTGAAGTTTTTGTTGAGGACTCGGTTGCTTCTTCAATCAATCTGCTTGATCATAAAATTGAAGAAATCAATTCCTCAAACTCATATGGAATAGGAGTGCGTCTGCTTTACGGAAATGAAGCATATTATGGTTACAGCAGTGATCCTGACGAAGCCAATTTGATTAAAATTACCAAAAATTTAGGGCAATTCAGCAAAGAGGATGTTCACGAATGTACAAATTCTTTTCAATCTCAGTCTATAGAAGACATTCACCATATAGCCGTAAATCCTGAAACTGTGAGTAAGTCCGAGCGTGTTGAACTTCTAAGGGAGTTGGATCACAAAACAAGGAATCACGGTGACGATATTAAGCAAGTAACGGTCAACATGTCTGA
>CAZOTX010000086.1:0-6242 GCA_964582835.1 uncultured Pseudomonadota bacterium
TTCTCCAGTTGATTGTCAACCAGCATCCACCGCCATCAAAATCAGGACTCCCAACAAAGGTTTTTTATGGTAATCAAATCAGTGTTGCTCCACCAACTTTTGTCTTCATGACAAATAATCCTGAAAAAACGAACTTTGCTTACGAACGATATATTTCCAACCAGTTCCGCTATCACTTTGGTTTTGAAGGAACACCTCTAAATTTTATCTGGCGAAAGAGAAAAGCTACTCGTGGTAAAAAACAAGGAAAACGAAGCAAAGAAAAGTGCAACTGAATTTTTGGTAAGTTACTAAGTATTTTGAAATAATGAAAAAATATTGTTTTAATTTTGTTTACAATATGATTTTTCAGGCAAAGTGTATGTCGGTAAAACGACTGCGTAACTTTATAACTTCTTTTTTTACTGTTTTGCCTTTAAGTCCTGCTTTCATCAGTTCAGCTAACTCGCCCATTTCTTCTATCCTCATGCCATAGCGTGTCATTTCCTGTACGCCAATCCGCAATCCAGATGGGTTTTTTGCATCCTTGTCACCAGGAAGCATATTGTAATTGGTGATGATGTTATTTTGAACGGCAAGTGAACGCGCAATATTTTTAGCAATCCCAAAATTGGTTACGTTTATGGCCAACTGATGGCTTTCAGTAAAACCAAACTCTCTAGCTTCTACGTCTACTCCTTCGTCGGTAAGAGCCTGTCCTAAGGCTTTGGCATTTGCTACTGTTTGTGCGGCATATTCTTGGCCGAACTTAGCCATTTCCCTTATTGCTATTAGCATCCCTGGCAGGGTATGAAGATGGTGACTGCTGGAAGAACCTGGCATGACACCCCTGTCTACACTGGTCCACCATTTAATTTCCTGTTCAGTGACCATGTTTCCTAAAATAACTCCACGCTGTGGTCCAGGGAATGTTTTATGAGTACTTCCGTTAATGAAATGTGCGCCTTCCTCAAATGGATTCTGGAATTGACCACCGAGAATTAGTCCGAGTACGTGAGCACCGTCATAAAGAAGAGGAATGTTTTTTGCCCGGCAGACTTCTGCAATTTGAGTTACAGGTTCTGGAAAAAGAAATAGGCTTTTGCCAAGAATAACCATATTTGGGGAAGTTTTTTCTACCAGGTCAACGCATTTCGGTACATCTAGATGGTACCCGTCCTTAGTTGAAGGCCAGTGATGTAATGAAATGGAATTTTTGTTTCCTGAGGTTAATGCTTTCCCACGAATCTGAATTCTTCTTCCTACTACTCCGATCGGGTTGTGACTGATATGCCCACCGATTTCTATAGAATTTACAATTACGGTATCACCACCTCGCAAAATACCAAGAGCCACAGCAGTATTAGCAGCATTTCCACTCACAGGGCGAACATCAGCCTGTAGACATTTTGCCAGCTGAATGATTTCACGAGTGGTCATACTTTCAATTTGATCGATGTAGCGGGTACCTTCGTAATATCGGTTGTCTTGTTTCGTAGTATTTGGGTGTCCTTCTGCATAACGTCCCATAAAATCGTTTGATTCTATTTGTCTGACTGCGTCTGACTGAACATTTTCACTGGCAATCAGGTTAATTGATTCTTTGCTGCGCCACTGGTTTTGGCTGCTTACGATGTCTTGGATATCAGAAATATTTACATTCATTTTTTCCTTGAAATTAATAATGGGAGACGGATTTCTCAGTCTTCAGGGAAATATTCTAGTTTGGCACCAATTTCATTGATGGCCTTCTGTTCTGGAAGAAGTAGTTTTTCGAATTGTTTACATTTTACTACAATTGCCGGACGTAAATTGCGTATCAAGCTGCTTGTATCCGCATCATCAAAAATAATGACCCGATCAACCGCTTCAATCGCTGAAAGCAACAGGGCTCGCTCTCTTTCATTTAGCATAGGAGGTTGTCCTTTTTGTTTAGTGATACTTTTGTCACTATTGATAGCCACGACATTAAATCCTTTAAGAGTTTTAAGTTGATGTAAAAATTTTAGGTGTCCCGCTGAAATTTCGTCAAAATATCCATTTGTGAAAACAACAGGAATATCTTGTGGCATATTGCGGTACAGTTTTTCCGGAGTCAAAATTTTTCCAAAAGTTTCTCCGTAATCAAAACGCTGTAGTAATTCATTTTTTGTAAATGAAACGACACCTACATGTTGTATTTCCATACTTGAAGCAAGTTGAGCCCAATAAGCGGCCTGCTCAATCTTTGCTTGCCCAGCAAGCATAAACGCTAGCATACTACTGACCATGTCCCCTGCACCAACGACATCAAAAACTTCCTGAGTTTCTGCTTCAAGGAAGTGATAGTCCTTTGTATTGTGGAAAAGGAGTAAACCATCACGATCAAGGCTGATTACCAGATATTCAACTTTAACCTCTGCCTTCAACTGTTGGGCAGCCTTGAGGACATCATTTTTATTATTTAGAGTAAATCCTACCGCTGCCTCAGTTTCCTTGCGGTTTGGTTTAATTATTGTGAAATCCTGGTATATGGAGTAGTTTGTAGTACGTCGAGGATCTGCCACAATCGTAACACCATGTTTTTTCCCACAAACTGCAATTGTTTTTAGACTTTCAGTACTGAGTAAACCCTTACCATAATCTGAGACAATTACTGCGTGGCTTTTTGGAATAGCTTGTTCCAAATAATCAGTTAACTGTTTTTGCGGCACATGATTTTCGGGATCTGGATCAATATCCATTCTTAGCAGATGAGTTTGTCCTGCAATCATGCGGTGCTTAAGACAGCTTTTGTAATTTTCAGAAATAATTATACCTGAAGAATCAACATCCTGTTTTGCAAGCAATTTTCGAATATATTCACCTGTGTCATCTTTTCCGATGACTCCACAAACGACTACTTCTGCCCCTAAAGTTGTCAGATTCATTACCACATTTCCTGCACCACCGAGTCTCCGGTTTTCCCGAAGAACCCGCATTACTGGAATTGGTGCCTCTGGAGAAATTCTATCTACTTTCCCCCACGAATAAAAGTCCAGCATCAGGTCTCCTACAACAAGGATGCGTGGAGATTGTATTTTCTCTAGAGATTGTCGGAGGTTTCTTTCGTTCATTTTGACCAGTTTTTGCTTAAGTATTTTTCTAATGTCTTCTGAAAAATATCATAAGGTTGTGCACCGGAAAGGACTTCCCCTCGAATTTCTCCAGACTTAGCATTGAAGTGGCCAACAAAAAAACCTGGAGTTCCAGTTATGCCGAGAATAGATCCATCTTTCATGTCCTGATTAACTAGTCCACGGTATTTCTCGTTATCTAGACACTTGTCAAATTTCATAGGGTCTTTTACTTTTATTTCTCTGGCATATTTTTTCAAATCTTCCTTGTCATGTTCTTTTTGACGTGAGTAAAGCAATTGGTGAAAGTCTTCAAATTTTTTTTGTTCCCTAGCACACTCTGCTGCTATAGCAGCTTCGTCGGCTTCTTTGTGAAAAGAAAGCGGAAAATGTCGGTAACCAAAAGCTACGCGGTCTTGATATTTTTCCAGCAGTTTTTGGATTGTACTCTGTACACGACTGCAAAATGGGCATTGGTAATCTGAATATTCAAGCAGAACTACTGATGCCTTTTTATTGCCCCTGAGATATGCAGATTTGATGTTACCATTTATCAGAAAGTCTGAAGGAGCTTCCAAATTTGAAATAACCCATCCTTTCTTAAGTGCAAGGGAATATTGGTTCAACATATGTTGGCTCATAATTTGTCGCTCTAAGAACTGTTTAATTTGTGGCCGCATCTGTTCCAAGGTTCCTTGTTGCTGCAAATCATTTTGTTCGTAAACAGCAATAATTTCTTTGAGTGTCACTTTCCTTTCTGGAGTCAAGTATATTTCTGGATGTTTTGCAGACAACTTTTTCAGGGCATATTCCATCAGACGGACACTAAGATGTTGATATAGCTCCAGACTTAGGTCATTAGCTTTTTTATTACGGACATCTTCGAATGTCACCACCTTCCCATCAACCAAGCCTATAACTGGATTTGGATGAAAGACTGTATTTGTTGGAGCAGCAATTGCAGTTTTTGCTCTTATAAATAAAAAAGCGGTAAAAATAGAAACAATAAAGATTTGTAAAAATAGATACTTGAAAATTTTTTCAGTTATCATGTATTTTTATTCTTTTAATTTAGAAAGTTGGGTGAAAATTCCGATAAAATTTCATTGGGGTTCGACATTCCCATCAGGCAGATCAGGTCATCCAGTCGGGAATCGAGGTTTGGAGACTCTAACAGTGTTTGTTTTTCTATTCCAGAAAAATCGAGGTTCATGCTGAGCAAATTTACAAGGTAATTTGCAGGTATATCTTCTATTTTTTCCCACTCTATTTTCAGCTTATTTCTCTCAGAATATTTCCTGAAATTTTTGTATAAAATATCTGAATCCTTGGAAAGGCTCAAATCTTCAGTGTCATTTGGGAATGATGAATATTCTACTTTTGCCTGTCTGTATGGAGTGTCTGTTTGCAGTTCTTCCACAATCTTAAATCGAGATTTGCCCTGGAGTTGTATTAGGTAATTCCCCTTTGGCAATTGCTGAGACTGTTCAATTTTTCCTGCACAGCCGATTTCACACAACTCTTCGGAATCCTTTGACGCAGGCTGAATTATGCCAATCAGAAAGTCTTCATTGTCCAGAGTGTGCTCTACCATCTGTCGGTAACGTGATTCGAAAATATGTAGAGGAAGAACAGATCCTGGCAGTAAAATTGTTTTGTGTAGGGGAAACAAAGGAATGGTTTCAATAAGTTTTACATTATTCATTAGATCCCCATTTTAAATCGTTGCAGCAGACTGTCAGCAATATGACTTTCCACATCTACAAAATTTTGTGGCCGAAGTGGCATGGTCTTTTTCCAGACTGAACTATTTTCCATACAGAGATATGTTGGAATTTCAGGCGCAAGTTGAGATACTTTTTGTTGAACGTTGCGAAATAAACGCTGACGTATTTTTTTTAAATAACGCATTTTCCCATCTTCTCCGGGGACAAATTCTCCAAGAAAAATGCGACTTTTTGGAAAACGTTCATCCACAATGGATTTTAGTGAAGAAATGTAGCGCAAAGTACCCAAACTAATCCATGCAATACGATCTGAGGGTAGGATATCAAGTATCTGCTCAACAAGCTCCTGATAGCCTTTTTCCCAATCCGGATAGTTAACCATTGGATCAAAATGAAAGGCGACTTTGTATCCTGCGTCTGAGGCTTTTCTCGCTGCTTCAAGCCTTTCATCCAGTCGTGCAGTTTTGTGTTCTTCCTGATCAACGATAGCTTCCGGATTAACTGACCATGAGATTACGGTTTTCCCCCCGTGAGGAAGTTTTAACAAATGATCCACATGACTTGACTTCGTTTTTAGTTCAAGTAGTGCGTTTGGTAATTTTGAAAAAAAACGAATTACATGTGCATTGATGCCTAGAATGTGGTCGAGTGCCAGGCTGTCTGAATGCTCTCCTGTCCCAATACGAAACAGGGTATTAGGCTGTTCCGCAGTACGCTGCCATACCTGTTCCAGCATTTCTTCCAAATTTGCGTGAACCGTAATAACAGGTTTGTTAAGGAATGCTTGTAGAATACAATATGTACATTCAAATGGACAGTTTTCTATTAAATCTAGCGTAAAATAATTGCAGCAGACAAGATCATTCGAAAAACCAGGACAAGCCTTTATCGATGTTCCCTTAAAATATTTGAGATGAAGTGTCTTCTTCCCCTGAGTAAGTGGATTGCGCAAAGGATCAGTCATAGTCTCGTCTAAATGCCATGCATAATTATCAACTACCAGAGTTGGTACTTCTGGAAAGCGCTCGCAAATTTGTTTTGTCAGGCTTTCTCCCAAAACAGGCTTATCTATGATAATTCGTTCAGGATGGTACTGTAATATCATGAAAACAAAAAATATAATCGGTTTGAAAAATATCGACAGATTTTAATTATTATTTTAATAGAATTTCAAAGAAAAATATCGACAATTTTATTATAGATTTAGCACAAAGCCAAGAAAACATACAAAATATTATAAAGGGACTTTAGAGTTTGGATTTGATGAAACTTCAAAAACTATAAAATTATGTCTCAATATTAAGTGCATCTTTCACTGATGAAATAATTATTAGAGCATATCAACTGACTAATTTTTTAGTAGAGTCTTTTTGGATGGTGAATTGACATTCCTTTTTAAGATCTGTAGGATTCTTTTTGTTTACACTATTCTATCAATAAT
>CAZOTX010000087.1:0-3419 GCA_964582835.1 uncultured Pseudomonadota bacterium
ACTCAAGTGCGAGTTTTGTAACATAGGCTACAGCCTCAATATCATCTGCATTAACATGAAATACTGGAGAAAGGGTGGTTTTTGCTATATCCGTACAATAAGTACTGGAACGCCCTTCCAAATAATCAGCAGTAAATCCAACCTGATTATTAATCACCAAATGTACAGTCCCACCAGTTCTGTATCCTGGTAGATTTGACATTTGCAAAACTTCATATACAATACCCTGCCCTGCCATAGAGTGATCTCCATGAATAAGAATTGGTACCAGCCTATTAACATTACCCTCGTGATACTGATCTATTTTCGCCCTTGCGATTCCTTCAACTACAGGGTTTACTGCTTCTAGGTGTGAGGGGTTAGGAGTCAGACTCAAGTGTACTTTTTCCCCGGTACTAATTTTTTTGTCACTGGAGTATCCCATGTGATATTTTACATCACCGGAAAATCCATTTGAGCCAAAGGCCTTTCCTTCAAATTCTGCAAATATATCGTTGTAGGTTTTTCCTAAAATATTAGCCAGTACATTTAGTCGCCCGCGATGAGCCATTCCAATGACAAACTCTCCTACACCAAGTTCTACACCATACTCTATTACTGTATCGAGAGCAGGGATAATCGATTCACCTCCTTCCAGTGAGAATCGTTTTTGTCCCACAAATTTAGTATTCAGGAAACTCTCAAAAGCCACCGCCTCGTTTGTTTTACGTAAAAGTCTGATTTTCTCTTTACGAGAAAAATTTGGAATGTTGCGACAGGATTCCATTTTTTGCTCAAGCCAGTTTATAATTTCTACAGTTCTTAAAAATTTGTATTCCACTCCAATGGACCCACAATAAGTTTGTTCCAATAATTCGTGAATATCTCGTAAAGTCGCATTACCAATTCCAACACGTGTGCCCGTATGGAAAACAGTGTCCATATCCGCTTCACTTAATCCAAAACTTTTCAATAAAATTTCACCTTCATGATTTCTACGTGGACGAACCGGATTAGTTTTAGAAAACATGTGTCCGCGCTGGCGATAAGCTCCAATCAAATTACTGACTGCCATCTCTTTTTGAAACTTTTCTGGAACCACCTCAGTTGAAAAGTCAGTAGAAGTGTTTTGTATATCTTCTTTAGAGAAATCTGCTAGCGAAAATTCAAATCCTTCAAAAAAATTCTTCCACTCAGGATCTACAGAGTTGGGGTTCTTCTGGTATTGCTTATAAAGACCTTCAAAAGCTCCAATATCTGAATTATTTAAATATGAAAGTGGGCTCATGTTAAAAATCAAAAAAACGTAATAATAATTATTTTATGAATTAAGTTAATTTTCAAATGGATCATTTGCTACGTACGATCGTTTACTTCTTAGTTTGGGACGTATAGTATCTTTATTTGTCTCTTCCCGTTTTTATAGTTTGAGCTTGAATTGGGATTGGAGTTTCATAGCCCACTTTGTTTAATACCGTTATAAGATTTGGTTTGAGTTCAAGTTCATTAAACGTACTGTTCATCTTGAATGTGTGAATGTGTATTAGTAGATTAGAATTGATTTTTTATTAATCCAAAAAAATGCTGCGTATTTTTTGAGATACCATACTATATCATTTCATATTTGCTCATCACATTAAAGATAGAATCGCTTAAATGAGTTTATTATGCTTGAGCAAAAGTAAGAAAAAAAAGTTTTTCTTCTCATTTCTAACGTATGTCTTGCCATCATGAAAGTTGAGAAAATCTTTTCTTAGGTTATCTAAGAGTTTTCACGGCGCTCAAAATGGCTAGCTGTTAAGACTTATTATACAAAATTATTTTTTGTGGAAAGAAAATCTCCGCAGGCGTAGGGCATTTGTGACTACAGATATGGAGCTAAGTGCCATTGCTAAAGCCGCAAGCATCGGATTTAGAGATGGACCACCAAATGGCACAAACAAACCGGCGGCAATCGGAATACAAATTATATTGTAACTGAATGCCCAAAACAAGTTTTGTCGAATATTCTTTATGGTTGCACGGCTGAGTTTTAAAGCATCGGCTACATGCCGCAAATCATTTTTCATCAGAACAATGTCTGCAGTCTCCAGGGCAACTTCTACTCCGGATCCCATTACAATACCTACATCCGCTTGGGCGAGCGCTGGAGCATCATTTATCCCATCGCCAATCATGCCAACAGGCCCCCCATAAGTCTGATAATGCTTTACAATTTTGGATTTTTCTTCTGGCAAAACACCTGCATGAATTTTGGTGATTCCAGTTTTTTCGGCAACCGTATTTGCTGAAATGTGATGATCCCCGGTTAACATTACAACTTCCAAACCGATTTCCTGAAAACTCTTAACAGCTTGAGCACTTTCCGGTCTGGATTCGTCTTCCAAACTAATCGCTCCTAAAAGTTTACCGTCAACGGCCACAAAAATAGAAGTGCTTCCGGCAATAATTTGATTCCCTAAATTCTCTGGAATTTCTGAGAAAATATTTTCTTGACGCATCAAAACTGGATTCCCAACAAGAACTAAATTCCCCCCGCACAATGCTTTTACACCAAAACCTGTTTGTGCTTCAAATTCAGAAACTTCTACTAATTCTAATTTTTTTTTTCTAGCCTCAGTAACAACAGCTTGACCTATAGGATGCTCAGAACCCTGCTCAACTGCTGCAGTAATACTTAATAATTTCTCTTTAGCTTTAGATTCGTTTCCTTTATTATTTTTTTCTAAAACTGGTAAAATTTGTGTAACTGTAGGTCGCCCTTCAGTAAGTGTTCCGGTTTTGTCCAAAATGAGAGTGCTTAATTTGTGTACGGCCTCAAGTGCTAGAGCATTCCGAAACAATATTCCATGTTGTGCTCCGGTGCCAGTCCCTACCATAACTGCAATAGGAGTGGCCAGTCCCAATGCACACGGACAGGCAATTACTAAAACGGCAACCGTGTAGCTTAAAATATTATTGGGTGATGCACCGGAAAGCCACCACCCAAATCCTGTCAAAGCTGAAATTGTCAAAACAACCTGCACAAAAATTCCAGCTACTTGATCGGCTAAACGAGCGACAGGTGCCTTAGCAAGTTGAGCGTTTTCTATGAGTCGGATTATGTGAGAAAGTATTGTTTCTCTGCCCACACGTTGGACCCGAATGCTAAGAAAACCATTAGTGTTTAAAGTACCACCTGTCACATATGCTTGTCCCGAATGGGTGTTTTTGGCTGATTTTTCTACAGGAAGAGCCTCTCCGGTGAGCATCGATTCATCAACAAAACTGGAACCTTCCACAACTATTCCATCGGCCGGTACAATACTTCCCGGTCGCACTCGTAGAACATCACCTGGGTGCACCAAATCAATAGAAATGCTAGATTCCTTTCCTTCATGTATAAGGATTGCTTCTTTAGGACGTAGTTTAAATAATGTACTGATGGCCTCAGAAGCACG
>CAZOTX010000087.1:3519-6236 GCA_964582835.1 uncultured Pseudomonadota bacterium
AATTGAATTAGACTGTATCTCAGGGGTTCAGTTTCCGGGGCAAACCATTCAGGAATTGGAAGGATAAGCATTGGGCCCATTGCCAGTAAAACTAAGGGAATAGTAAATCCAAGGGCTAACCACATTTTTCCACGATACTTCAAATATTCCAATTCAGACTGCTCCGATGGGTCTGGAAGGTCATCAAAATCATTGATGCGTTTAGCTTTAAATCCTGCACTCCCAACAGCAGATTCCAGAACTGATGGAGTCGTAAATTCAGGATAGTAATGAACAACTGCACGGTTTAGGGCAAAATTGACTTCCGCGAAATTTACACCATCTACATTACTCAACACTTTTTCAACTGAATTCACACATCCTGAGCAAGTCATACCCTTTATATTTAAATTGATAATTTGAATCGACTGCCCCATTTTCTAACCAAACATTAAAAAATTTTTTTATAATATAAAAAAGTTCAATTTTTATTATTGACTTCCAGTTTGACCTAGAGAGAATACTTAAAATGAAGAATTTACACTTTAATACTATATAGGGGTATAATGCTTATGTCAAGTATTTCCCAAAGTTTTAAAAGATTTTGCTTCATATAAATTACATTATTTGTTGAAGCTCTGTGTAATTAAAGTTATCCTTAAAATCTTCTTATTACTGTAATTTTTAAAAAAACGTTTCAGCTTGTAATTAATTGCTTTATGAGAAAAAAAAAATCTTCAATTTCCCCCAATCAACTCCAAACTATTACTTTGGATTTTCAGGAATATCCAATAGAAGAAGTTCAATGTCGTGCCCATGACTACTATGAAAATATGAAACGGCGGAGAACGGTTCGAGATTTTTCCGAACGTCATGTACCTCTTGACATAATTGAAAATTGTTTGCTTACAGCGGATACCGCACCTAGTGGAGCAAATATGCATCCATGGCATTTTGTAGTGATCACTGATCCCGTAATTAAGCAACAAATCAGGGTGGCCGCAGAAAAAGAAGAGCAGGACTTTTACAAGAGACGAGCAACTAAGGAATGGCTCGAAGCCCTTGCACCGCTGGGAACAGACGATAACAAACCTTTTTTAGAAAGTGCACCTTATTTGATTGCCATTTTTGCAAAAGTAAGTGGAATCGATGAGAAGGGCAAACGTGTAAAATATTTTTATGTCAACGAGTCTGTCGGGATTGCAACTGGCTTACTAATCAGCGCCATTCACAATTCTGGATTGGCTTCATTGACCCATACTCCCAGTCCAATGCGTTTTCTCAACAAAATCCTTAGGCGTCCGATGCAGGAACGTCCCTTTTTGTTATTGGTAGTAGGATATCCTAAAAAGAATGCAAAAGTTCCGGATATTCAGCGAAAATCATTACCAGAAATTTCTACTCATTTTTGAATGGTTTACGCTTTCCATTTTTCTATTGATTTTTTATCCTTATCTTTTGTCTTTATTAAGAGAAAATTTGAGAAAGTTTAAATAATATCTTACTGAACCCTAATCTAATTTCTTTTATATTTTCATCAGATAAGAAATTTTTCAATTATGACAATAAGTTATATGTCTTACTCTATAGGAGAGTAGCATGAAAAGTAAAACCCCACAAACAATTTTTCTAAAAGATTATAGGCCTCCCCAGTTTTTGATCAAGACGGTGGATTTGAATTTTGATTTGGGGGAAGAATGGACAACAGTTAAAGCTCAGATAAAATTTTTGCGAAATACTGCTTCGACTGAAAAAAATGAAAATTTGGTTCTGGTTGGGCAGAACATGAAATTGCTTTCTGTCCAGCTGGATCAGTTGGCGCTAACTCAAGATGAATATCAAGTTAATGATTCACAACTTATTATTCTTGATGTTCCAGAAGAATTTGTTCTGGTAACGAAAGTCAGAATTCAACCACAAAACAATACTGCTCTTGAAGGTCTTTACAGATCTAGCAACATGTTCTGCACCCAATGCGAGTCAGAGGGGTTTCGTAAAATCACATATTTTCTGGACCGTCCTGATGTTATGTCTCTTTATAGCACTACAATTTCTGCCGATCCTAAACTTTATCAAGTTTTGCTTTCAAACGGGAATCTAACAAATTCAGGAAAATTTTCAGACGGGCGTCACTGGGTCAAGTGGGAAGATCCATTCCCAAAGCCTGCTTACCTTTTCGCTCTGGTTGCCGGTAATTTACAATACATAGAAGATTCGTTCTCAACTGCTTCAGGAAGAAAGGTTTCTTTAAAAATATATGTAGAAGCAGAAAATATTGAATACTGTGATCATGCAATGCGGTCTCTAAAAGAATCAATGCGCTGGGATGAAGAACGTTTTGGCAGGGAATATGACCTTGATTTGTTCATGATTGTTGCGGTAAACGATTTCAACATGGGAGCCATGGAAAACAAGGGCCTAAATATTTTCAATTCGAAGCTGATTCTTTCTTCCCAAGCCACTGCAACCGATACTGATTTTTACAATATCCAGGGTGTGGTAGGACATGAATATTTTCACAACTGGTCAGGAAATAGAGTAACCTGTCGAGATTGGTTCCAGTTAAGCTTAAAAGAGGGCTTCACAGTTTTTCGGGATCAAGAATTCTCTTCAGACCTTAACTCTAGGGCAGTACAGCGTATAGCAGATGTAGATCGCCTGCGTACCCATCAGTTTCCTGAAGATGCTGGACCAATGAGTCATCCGATTCGGCCTGATTCATACATGGAAATCAATAA
>CAZOTX010000088.1:0-6227 GCA_964582835.1 uncultured Pseudomonadota bacterium
GGAAGTAAAGAATTTCCCAAACGTATTATTGTTGCTCTGGGTGGTAATGCGATTCACCCGGCAGGTATAAAAGGGACATCGGAAGAACAGGTTGCAATTGCTAAAGAAACGGCTGATGTATTGTTGCCGCTGTTAGAACTTGAAAACGAGCTGATTATTACTCATGGGAACGGCCCCGGGATTGGCAAGGTTCTGATGCGTCAAGCCCTGGCCCATAAACAGGTTGCTCCAATGTCTTTGGACATTTGTGTGGCAAATACTCAGGGTGTGACTGCTTATCTTCTTGTGCAGGCTTTTGAGAATGCGTTGAGAAAAACAGGGAACCAGCGTCATGTAGTTGGTCTGGTGACACAGGTCGAAGTTGACGCAAATGATCCCGGTTTTAAGAATCCAACCAAGCCAGTGGGTTATTTTTACGACAAGGAAGAGGCTGAAAATCTTTCTGAAAAACTGGGCTGGACGATGAAAGAAGATGCTGGACGTGGTTGGCGCATGGTAGTAGCTTCTCCTAAACCCAAACATATTTGCGATATTTCTCTAGTTGAATCCTTATCAAGTAATGGTACCATAGTTATTGCAGGTGGTGGAGGCGGAGTCCCAGTTGTCCGTAACAGCCAAGGTTTGCGAAGTGGAATTGATGCAGTTATTGACAAAGACCTGACAACAGCTCACATGGCTAATGTGCTTGGAATTGAGGATATCATGATCCTGACGGCTGTTTCTCAAGTTGCGATAAACTTTGGGAAACCGGATCAACAGGAACTGGGGCAGATAACTGTTTCAGAAGCCAAAAGATATTTTGAAGAAGGACAGTTCCCTGCGGGGAGTATGGGACCTAAAATTGAAGCCGCAATTCGTTTTATTGAAGGTGGAGGAAAACGTGCGACCATAGGACATCTTGAAGAGGCTGTATCTGCAATCCGTGGCAAAGCAGGCACCCATATCTTTCCAGATAAGTAAACCTAAAACAGCCACAATGAATTTCCAATCTCATTTTATTTAGAACAAGTTTATGAACCATTCAAAATTCAAAACGCTGGAGCCGGAACAACGCCTATTAATGGGACCGGGGCCGGTCAATGTTTACCCAGCAGTTTTGAGGTCAATGTCATTGCCGATGTTGGGTCAGTTTGATCCTCTGTTCACAGGTTATATGGACGAGGTAATGACGCTTTATCGGCAGGTATACCGAACTCAAAACCAATGGACATTCCTAGTTAATGGCACCGCCCGTGCGGGCATTGAGGCGTGTCTTTGTTCAATGATCTCACCCGGTGACCGGGTACTGGTACCGATTTTCGGCCGTTTTGGGCACCTCCTTACTGAAATTGCAAGACGTTGCCAAGCCGAAGTGATAAACATTGAGACTGAGTGGGGATCAGTATTTGAACCTGAGCAGATTGCCAATGCAATTCGCGTACACCAGCCGCGTTTTGTAGCTTTGGTCCATGGAGACACTTCAACAACTATGGCCCAGCCACTGGATGAGATTGGCCCATTATGTCGTGAGGCAGGCACTGTGGTTTACGTAGACGCAACTGCAACTTTGGGGGGTATGCCTTTCGAGGCTGACAAGTGGTGTCTTGATGCAGTCACTGCAGGGTTACAGAAATGCCTCTCTGGTCCACCAGGATGCTCACCACTCACTATCAACGAACGTGTTGCTGAAATTGTGAACGGACGCAAGCATATCGAGGCTGGTATCCGATCTGAGGATTTCTCCGATGCTGAGGGATTGATTGTTCAGTCTAATTACTTTGATCTTGCAATGCTGATGGATTACTGGAGTTCGAAGCGTCTCAACCATCACACTGAGGCCACTTCTATGCTCTACGCTGCCCATACTTGTGCTCAGGAAGTGCTCCTCGAAGGACTCGAAGTGGGGTTTGCCCGTCATCACATTGCTAGTCAAGCTCTCCGCGCAGGTCTCACAGCCATGAATCTGAAACTCTTTGGCAACGCACGTTACCGGATGGACAACGTTACTGGAGTCTTTATCCCCAATGTGCTTGGCGATGGAGAGCAGATACGGACGCAGTTACTTGAAGACTTCGGTATCGAAATCGGGACCTCTTTTGGTCCTTTGCGTGGAAAAATTTGGAGAATTGGCACGATGGGTTATGTGTGTCACAAAGCCAACATCCTGCGCTGTCTTAGTGGTCTCGAGATTGTGATGCGGCGTAATGGATACGCCTCGCCTCAAGGTGCCGGGGTGGATGCTGCCTACAAGGTGTACGAGCAATGAACAAAGCATCGGAAAAACCAAAAGTTGGTGCCCCGAAAAAGGAAAAAACGAAACCGCAGTCTCTACTTAATGGTCCTCCTCAAGTTATAAACCTTGGACTCGCATCCTTTGCTGATGAACTCACGAAACAGGGAATAGTAGTAGTGCATGTTGACTGGTCACCTCCTGCACGTGGAGAT
Source organism: uncultured Pseudomonadota bacterium (assembly GCA_964582835.1). GTDB lineage: Bacteria > SAR324 > SAR324 > SAR324 > NAC60-12 > Arctic96AD-7. The sequence goes on from CAZOTX010000088.1 coordinate 2,425, forward strand.
TTAGAACTAGCAAACCTACTTTCGAAGCTAAGTGAATGATGACTACATCAGAGAAAGCGAGATCAACCATTCGTGAGGCTAATAGGGAGGCCATTCGTCGGATGTTGGAAGCTGAACCGGTACTGATTGATGTGGTCCCGGCCAGTGAGGCAATCCCAGCACTTCAGGAGGGTATGATTCTTCATGCCGGACCTCCGGTCGACTGGGGAAACATGTGTGGGCCAATGCGCGGAGCGGTCACTGGAATTGCAGTTTTTGAGGGTTGGGCCACAGACCTTGCCGAGGCAGAAAGGTTTGCTGAGTCCGGGGCGTTTCATCTTAAACCAAACCATGATTTTGGTGCTGTCGGTCCTATGACAGGTGTGACCACACTCAGCCAGCCAGTGCTGGTGGTGGAGAACCGAGCTAGCGGCAACTATGCTTTCTGCACCATTAACGAGGGACTTGGAAAGGTGATGCGTTTCGGAGGCAACGATGCGTCTGTGCTTAAGCGTTTGGGATGGCTCAGGGATACACTGGGTCCGGCACTCGGTTCCGCCCTTAGTGTTGGTAAGGGGGTTGAACTCAAACCACTGGTCGCCCGTGGGCTAACCATGGGTGATGAGATGCACCAGCGAAACCTTGGTTGTTCAAGCATGCTGTTACGGACGTTAGCCCCTGAACTTGCACGAACAGTGGAGGATCGCGCAGAATTGGCCGAAATACTGTCCTTCATCGGCTCAAATGATCAGTTCTTTCTTAACCTGGCCATGGTCATGGGGAAGGCAATCATGGATCCGGTGGGTGGCATCAAAGGTTCTAGTGTAGTCACCGTGATGAGTCGTAATGGTACCGACTTCGGTATTCGCGTAAGTGGTCTTGGCGATGAATGGTTCACCGCTCCAGTGGAAATGCCTGAAGGACTTTATTTCCCAGGATTTAGTGCTGACGATGCCAATCCTGACATGGGAGATTCCACCATTGTCGAGACAATCGGACTTGGAGGGTTTGCTATGGCAGCGGCACCAGCAGTTGCTGGTTTCGTCGGTGTTGGTGAACCGTCCACTGCAGCTGATTTTACCCGTACTATGGGAGAAATTACACTCACACAGAACCCTGAATGGACGATACCTGCTCTCGATTATCAAGGGGTACCAACTGGAATTGACATTCGTCTGGTGGTGGAAACGGGTATTACTCCAACAATTAATACCGGCATTGCTCACTGTAAACCGGGGATTGGTCAGGTCGGTGCAGGTGTTGTTAGAGCTCCTCTGGCTTGTTTTGAAAAGGCTCTGAAGGCACTAGCGACCCAGTTGGGGGTACGATGAGCAAAATTGTGAACCACATTTGTTCAGGATTGTTTCTCGACTCAGTAGTACTAATGCAAATCTCTCGGTCCATCAATAGCCTTGACGGGATTGAGGATGCTGCCCTCATGATCGGTACTCCGTCCAATCTCGATCTCCTTGAAAATGCCAAACTGCTGTTAAGGGACAGCCGTAGGGCCACTGGAGGGGATATTATACTCGCTGTAAGGGCGCGGGATGTTGCTACAGCCACAAGTGCATTGGATCAGGCCAAAATCATGCTGGAACGACCTGCGGTTGGTCATACTGGTAATAATACCTTGAATCCACGAACATTGCGTTCGGCACAGGAAAATCTGCCCGCTGCAAACCTTGCTCTGATTTCAGTTCCAGGCGACTTTGCTGCAGCAGAGGCTCGCAAGGCTCTTTTTGCAGGACTGAACGTTATGCTGTTCAGTGATAACGTTTCGATATACGAAGAGGTCTCACTCAAACGGGAAGCTGTTAAGGCTGGATTGTTGGTCATGGGACCGGACTGTGGGACAGCTATTGTCGGAGGTGTGCCGCTAGCCTTTGCCAATCAGATTCCCAAAGGAGCTATTGGTATCATTGGAGCTTCCGGTACAGGTATTCAGGAAGTATCAAGTCTGATCGCTCAGACTGGATTCGGAGTTTCGCACGCCCTAGGTGTTGGCGGACGCGATCTCACTGACCAGGTTGGTGGTATCAGTACTCTGACGGCTCTAGCCATGCTGGAAGCAGATTCTGCGACACGCCATGTGGTACTGATTTCTAAACCACCATCACCTTCAATTGTCAACCTTGTCGTTGATGCTCTAGGGCGCAGTAAAAAACCTTGTACCATTTGTTTTCTAGGTGCAGATGCACCGTCTTTGCCTGAAAACGTCAGATTTGCACGGACGTTGAAGGCTACTGCAGAACTGGCGACGGGTAGGTCAAGCAAGAAATTAAGACCGGATTTTAGGTCCATCATTCCACATATTTCTCCAGAACGCCAACGGATACATGGTTTTTTTTGCGGAGGTACTCTGTCTTCAGAAGCACAGGTTGTGTTTCTGGATCAGGGAGTATCCGTGGCATCAAATGTACCAATCCCAGGTGCTGAAGTTGTCTGCTCGGAGTCTTGCCATGTCCTCATTGATTTGGGTAGCGACGAGTACACGAGAGGAAGACCGCATCCGATGATTGATCCAACCGTGCGTGACCAAGCACTGACCAAAGCACTGGCAGATCCGACACTTGCTGTGATCCTGCTTGACGTTGTAATCGGTTTCGGTGCCCATCCAGATCCTGCGAGCACTATCGTCCGTGTTTTAGAGGGAGCAGGAACCGAACGCCCGATTGTAATTGCCTCAGTGACAGGTACGGACGATGATCCGCAGGATCGACGAGCACAAATAGCAAAGTTGGTTAATGGTGGAATTGTGGTGGCTCCCACCAACGCTGATGCAGCAAAATTGGCCCTGAGCAGTCTCTTACAGCATGATTGAGAATTCGTGGTCAAAGTTACCGAACCCTGTATTTTCAGGTGAATCACTTGTAGGCATTCCTCTAGAAAAGGCAATTATGATTGGATCCATTGCCCGACGAGTATTTGACGACATTCGTTTTGGACGTGTTGCAGAGATTTTTGAAAGAAGTCTTTACCTTGATGTGAATGGTGATAGGATTTGTCTTGCTGATGTGGCTCTTGGCTTTGGCCCTTTGATGGTCAGCGTAGAAGGCAAATACGGTCGAGGATGGATGCATAGATTTTCCGTTGGTAAACTGGTGAGAATTACCCCCGCCAGTATCACCCTGGACGATTGCCCTGTTATTTCAACCCAAGGTGCAAGCACTTGGTTACCACCCGATCCACCCATCTGGTCAAAAACTTCCCTGGAGCGCGGCCTTGATGCACTTGCAAACCTATCAGAGGCAAGGGTACCGATTGAAGGACTTGGCCGATTTCTACTGGCTTGTCACAATACTTTTCCTGCAACAGCGGAAAGCCTTGCGGCAGAACCTTCAATTGAAGTTTTGGAGGAGTGGCTCCATGAAAGTTTTGCAGCACTAATACCAAGATCACCCGATCATGAATCTGTTGCGGTACTTCTAGGACTGGGGCCGGGACTTACTCCGTCTGGTGATGATTTTCTGGGAGGAATGCTGATTGCTCTTCATGTCTGTGGGAAATTTAAAGTCCAAAAGCAACTTTATATCCCGATCTTTACCCTGCTTGGAAACACAGGTTCGGTGAGCCGTGCGCACCTGCAAGCTGCATCTATTGGAGAGGGAAGTGAAGCTCTTCACAGGATATTTTACGCATTACTTAAAGGCGATGTGGTCAATCTAGTTTCAGGGTTGGACTCAATTGAACGCATTGGCCACACCTCAGGATGGGATACTTTGGCTGGTATAGTTACAGTTTTACGTTTAATAATTTCAGAGGTTTAAGACAAAGGACTTTCTTTCAAAATGGGGCATAAAATTGAATTAACAATTCATTTTTTC
>CAZOTX010000089.1:0-6227 GCA_964582835.1 uncultured Pseudomonadota bacterium
CGCACTTCATCAATTTCAAAACGGTTTTCTGTAACCATTGGGTTGTAAAACCCAATGCGTTCAAGATTACGGCCATCACGTTTACAACGCTGATCTGCTACTACAATTCGGTAGTATGGTTTCTTTTTTGTACCACCCCTGGCCAGACGTATTTTAACCATATAAAAAGGTTTAAGTTAAAGTTTTAGATTTAAATTTCAACCTACAATGCTTCTTAGTCTACTCAATTAGGCATCATATCTTTCATCATGCGCATGGCTTTACCCGAATTAGTAACTTTTGAAAACTTTTTCATCATTTTACGCATTTGGACAAATTGTTTAAGCAATCTATTTATTTCACTAACGGTTGTGCCGCTACCTTTTGCGATCCTCTTCCTCCGTGAGCCATTCATCAGTTTGTAGTTATGTCTTTCTTTTATAGTCATCGATGAAATGATAGCATCAATATGAATCAGTTTTTTTTCGTCAATATTGGCATCATTAACTGAAGAAGCATTTATGCCGGGAAGCATTCCAATAACATCTTTTATTGATCCCATTTTTCGCATCGAACGCAACTGATCTCTAAAATCTTCAAGCGTGAATTCGTTTAGTCTCAACTTCTTTTGTATCTGAAGAGCCTCACGTTCACTGAAAGAATCTTCGACCTTTTCGATCAGTGTGAGCATATCGCCCATTCCCAAAATTCTGGAAGCAATTCTTTCTGGATGAAATTCTTCCAAATTTTCGAGTTTTTCACCAACTGTAATAAACTTAATTGGTTTTTGAGTAATGGCCCTGATAGAAAGTGCTGCACCACCCCGTGCATCTCCATCCATTTTTGTCAAGATAACACCCGTAATATCAAGCAAATCATTGAAGCCTTTTACCACACTTACTGCTTCCTGCCCTGTCATTGCATCTGCAACAAAAAGAATTTCATGAGGCATGATGGAATTTTTTATCAAAGTCAATTCTTCCATCAACTCCTGATCAATTTGTAACCGTCCTGCAGTATCTATAAAAACTACATCTGCATCTTCCTGCTTTGCTGTCTCAAGTCCATTCTGGACTATATCCAGTGGATTTTGATCTGTACGGGAAGGATAGCAAGAGACCTCTAATGTGTCTGCCAAAACCTGCAACTGGTGGATAGCAGCCGGTCGATAGATATCAGCGGGAATTAGATAAGGAATTTTCCCATCTGTTTTGTAAAGTCTTGCTAGTTTCCCTACGGATGAAGTTTTACCTGACCCCTGAAGACCAACCATCATTGTTATAATTGGAGTACCTTCTAGTTTAGTTAACCCAGAATTGGCACCTCCCATCATCTCAGTCAGCTCATTGTTAACAATTTTAATAAATTGCTGTCCGGGTGTAAGACTGCCCTGCACCTCTTCACCAACTGCACGATCATTGACTGAGCGTAAAAAAGCCTTAACAACCCTAAAATTAACATCTGCCTCCAAAAGGGCCATTTTGACCTCATTCAGAGTTTGGCTCACATTTTCTTCTGTCAAACGACCTCGTCCACGTACCTTTCGTAGCGAACTGCTCAATTTGTCTGACAGTGTCTCAAACATAGGAATTTTAGAAAATTGGTTAACGTAATATTAGATCAAATTAATTATATTATTGTCAAGCTGTTTTACTGATTATCTGTATAACATGAAAATTGAAGTACTTTTTTACTAACCGATCGATTTTTTTCAAATTAATGAAACACTTCTGTATATCGATAGGTGATAGTTATAATGAAATTTTTTTGAAAATTTTATGTGGAGAAGATCTTACTCCCAAAAATCAGTGCGAATTTTCTTTATTTTGTGTCGAGGTAATTTAAACTTTTGTTCGGATGATTCCGACGGTTTGTCCATAGATCCCTTTTCTGGATCCTTTTTCTTTGTAGGAGATTGATATTCTGTTTCTAAAAAAGTAGGACCGGTCCCTTCGTTGCGTGTTTCAGACATAGAAAGGTCATAGCGTGGAATTACAGCTTGAAATTGAGTGTTGTTTGTCGAAGCTACAGGCGTTACCTTGTCAAGGTTCCCGTCCACATACGTGGGATAAAAATTGGTAGTACCTTTTAATCGCTTCCATCTTGCCTTGCGACGTTTATTTTTTTCACTCATGAATAACTTCTTTTTAGTGTTATTTAGTTTTTACTAAAAGTTTGAAATATTGTAAGTACACCTTATAATAGAGCAAAATACAAACCATTTTTATAGTTTAATTTCTTCAATGAATATCAAAAGAAAAAGTGTTGAACTTAACCTCGTGTTGGCTAGTCCTCGTGGGTTTTGTGCCGGAGTTGATCGTGCAATCACTATTGTAGAAAAAGCTTTGGGTATGTATGGTTCCCCAATTTATGTTCAGCACGAAATTGTCCACAACAAACATGTCGTTCAGCGCCTAAGAAATGATGGTGCCGTTTTTGTGGAAAATATTGATGAAATTCCTGAAGGTGCTCATGCAATTTTTTCTGCTCATGGGGTTTCTCCTGAAGTTCGTAAAAGGGCAAAAAAACGCAAATTACAGGTATTAGATGCCACCTGTCCTCTCGTTACAAAAGTTCATGGAGAAGCACAGCGCTATGCTCAAAAAGAGCACACAATTATTCTTATTGGACATCATAAACATGTTGAAGTTCAAGGGACTGTAGGAGAAGCTCCAGAAAATATTATTGTAGTTGGAACAGTCGAAGAAGTATCAAAATTGAATGTTCCAGATAAGAAAAAGATAGGTTATATCACTCAAACCACCTTGTCTTTGGATGATACTGCTGAAATAATCATAGCACTTAAAAAGCGCTTCCCGGAAATTAAAAGCCCTACTAAAGATGATATTTGTTATGCTACACAAAATCGCCAAAATGCAGTGAAAGCTCTTAGTAAGGAAGTAGATTTGGTACTGGTTGTAGGAGCACAAAATAGTTCAAACTCTTTGCGCTTACTTGAAGTTGCTGAAACAACAGGTGTCAAGGCCCGTCGGATTGAGTCTGCTGCAGAATTGGATCCTAAATGGTTGAGAGGAGTAAAGTATATTGGTATTACTGCAGGAGCATCTGCACCAGAAGATATAGTACAGGGAATTGTTTCTGGACTCAAGACAATGTGTCCTTCAAACAATATACGTACTCTTGAGTTGGTTAAGGAGGACGTTACGTTTGCTTTGCCGACTTCGTTAAGAAGTTCTTAAATTTGACAACTGCTTTTCCTCTCGGTGAAAAGGAATGTTTCTCTCGTTGAGTCATTTCACCAAAAGTCTTCTGACGTCCTGAAGGCTCGAAAATTGCGTCCCAACCAAAATTCAGTGCCCCTCTCGGTTTAACAATTAAACCTTTCACTTTTCCTTCAAAAAAATACAAAGATTCTCCGTCATTAGTATATCCTAAACAGCAAACTGCCTGAGCTGACTTATCTTTAAATTGGGACAAAGCACTTACCATTCCCACCAGACCAAGATTCTCCAGAAACCATTTGACGAATGGGCCGGGAAGTTCTTTCCATGCCTCAAAATAAAGTGATGTGTCTTCTACGATAACTGGCCCCTGAATGTGGTCGTATGCTTGCTTAAGTTTATTTTTTACTAGTTCCTGGAGGTCATCAGTTTGGATTTCTTGAAATTCCAAGTCTAAGTGAATTAACCGGCATTCCAATAATTCAGATAATTCTTTTAGTTTATTTAGATTTGAGGTTGCAAGGTGGAGAGACAAGATTTAGACCGGTTCAAATTTCAAACTTTTTGAGAAATTAACAATTTTTATTCAAGATATACTATATATCCTGACCTAGTATTTGAAAAGTGTATCTAAGTTTTAAATTAATTAAATATTAAAAAAATATTTTGCTTTTAATTGAGGATTATTATATTTACAGATCTGAAGAAAATAACAGATTCTACAAAAAAGCATTTAGGGGTGCTAGGTTTGCGTTTTTAATTGTTTTTGCATTTGATAAAGCACGGGGCAACACACTCCAAACATAAAATTCAGTGGTACGGAGCTTATTCCAATAAAACATAGCATCTTCATTTTCCTCCAATAGTTCTTCCTGAGAGGTCGCTCCATCAAGAAGAGATTCCCATTGTTTTTGTGCTAAATCGGCCTGTTTGAGAAGATAAAAACAGCAAAGCACATCTCCCATCAGATCCAGCATATTTACAGAATAAAGAAGATAGCCGTCTTTTCCCTGTTCTTCCCCAACTTTTTTCAAGATAGCAATGCTAGTTAGCATCAAAGTGCGGTAACTTTCCCATTCTGCAACCCAATAGGCGACTTCTCCTTCTGGCGTATGATTATCAAACCAACTAAGTTCCTGTTCAAGAACTTTTAGTAATTGCCCTTTTTTGGCTGTAAATTTTCTATTAAGAAGATCAAGAGCTTGAATTCCATTTGTTCCTTCATAAATTGATCCTATTTTCTGATCACGGGCATTTTGCTCAAGCGGGAAATCTTGTGTAAAACCTACACCACCAAGAACCTGTATACCGATTCGAGCAACATCAAAACCCTGATCAGTGCCAAATGCTTTGCAAACCGGTATGTGTAAGTCAAGCAAGTCTTGATATTTTTCTCGACTTTCTACAGGACCATGATGAGCCATGTCAGAATACCATGCAGTAGTATACATCAGAGCACGTAGTCCTTCTGTAACAGCCTTCATCTGCATCAACATTCTACGCACATCAGGAAACTCGACAATTGCAGCTTTTTCACCGGGATGAATTGTAGATGGTCCCTGAGTACGTTCTCTGGCATATGCCCATGCATTTTGCAGAGCCGCACCTGCCCCTGCAAGTCCTTGTAAGCCAACCAGTAAGCGAGCCTCATTCATCAACTGGAACATTTGCGCCATACCTATATTTTCAGCTTTTAGCAAATAACCTTGACAATCCCCGCTATCTCCAAATGAGAGTAGGCAAGTTGGCGACCCCTTAATACCCATTTTATGTTCTATGCTAATTAACTTTACATCATTTGGTGTCCCATCCATTCTAATTTTAGGAACAATAAAGAGGCTGATTCCTTTTGTTCCTGCAGGGGAATCTGTGGTACGTGCTAACAGAAGATGGATAATATTTTCCGCCATATCATGGTCACCGTTTGTTATAAATTGTTTTGTACCTTTAATCAGATAGTGTCCCGCTTCCTGCTTTGTAGCACTTGTTGTAGCATCACCCACTGCACTTCCAGCCTGTGGTTCTGTGAGACACATCGATCCAGACCACTTACCACAGAACATATTTTCGCAAAAAGTGGTTTTTTGTTCTTCTGAACCGAATGTATAAATCAAGTTTGCCGAACCTGATGTGAGTGAGGCCCCTACAGTAAACCCCTGGTTTGCCGCCATCTGGGTTTCTTTAGCAATGATCGAAATCACTTCCGGAAGTCCTTGCCCCCCATATTCGGGAGGCATATTCATGCTCAACCAACCTCCATCACCCAGTTTTTTCCAGGCGTTTACAAAACCATCTGGAGTCACCACAGATCCATTTTCTATTCTACATCCCTGGCGATCTCCATTTTCGTTTAGGGGCGCAAGTACCTGCTCAGAAAAAATACTAGCTTCGTTGATAATCATAGAAAACATCTCTTCGTCAAATTCATCAAAGTCTGAAAGTTCACATAATTTCCCGGCTTTCAAAGTTTCGTTAACAACGAATTGAAGTTCTCTACGGTCGACTTGATATTCAGTGCTGCTCATAATGTTTTTTGAGTTAAAATGAGGATAGTTTAACTTTTTTGATTTGTATTAATATCTGAAATTGGCAGACCAAATCAAGGGATCAATTTAACTTCTGAAAAATAATTGAGGCATTTGTACCACCGAAACCAAAGGCATTTGACATTGCGACTCGCAATTCCTTTGACTTTCCTTTATTAGGCGTCACATCCAAATCACATTCGGGATCAAGATTTTCGATATTGATAGTTGGTGGAATAAAATTATGATGCAAGGCTTTTATTGAGAAAACTGCCTCAATTGCAGCTGCGGCTCCAAGAAGATGCCCCGTCATCGATTTAGTTGAACTAATAGAAATTTGTTTTGCGGCTTTTTCTCCGAGCGCCATTTTTAAGGCATTGAGCTCATTAAGGTCCCCTACGGGGGTTGAAGTACCATGTGCATTGACATAATCAATCTCCTCTGGCGCCAATCCGGAGTCATTGAGAGTCATTTTCATAGCTCGCGCAGGACCTTCTGATGAAGGTGAAGTCACATGGTGTGCGTCGGAACTGAAACCGTA